>DATGUT010000217.1:0-5625 GCA_035301185.1 Salinisphaeraceae bacterium | reverse complement strand
AATGCTGGCCAGCAGCGTGTGATCGCCGCCCAGCTGGCGCGCCAGGATATAGGCGGACGAAGCCGTCGGCAGGGCCGCGAACAGCACCAGGATGCGCGTTTCGATGTCGCCCAGGCCCAGCAGCAAGGCGGCGACAAAGGCCACCGCCGGCATCACCCCGAGCTTCAGCCCCAGGCTCCAGAGCATGGCCATTGTGTCGCGCCAGCGCATTTGCAGGCGCAGGCCGGCGCCGACGGTCATCAGCCCCAGCGGCAAGGCGGCCTGGCCAACGATCGCAAGCACGTTGGCGCTGCCAAACGGCAGCCCCAGGCCGCTCAGATTGAGCACGATGCCGGTGATGCAGGCGATGATGAGCGGGTTTTGCACGATGCCGCGCATGATGAGCGCGGGCGAGCGGTGGCCGCCGGCATAGCGGGTCAGCACGGCCACGCTGAGCACATTGACCGCGGGAATCAGCACCGCCAGCACCAGCGCGGTGGCGGCCACCCCGGCGTCGCCGTACAAGGCCAGGGCCGCGGCAAAGCCAAGATAGGTGTTGAAGCGGATGGCGCCCTGATAGATCGAGGTAAAGCCTGGGCCATCGGCGGGCAGCAAGCGGCGCAGTGCCAGCACCAACGCCGTCATGATCGCAAGCGTGAGCAAAACGGCCACGGCAATCGGCAGCATGCGCGCGCCGGCGACTGGTGATACGGCCAGCTTTTCGATCAGCAAGGCCGGGAACAGCACGTAATAGACCAGGCGCTCGAGTTGCGGCCAAAAGCCGGCGCCCGGCATGCGCAGCCGCACCAGGACATGGCCAAGAACAATGAGCGCGAAAATCGGAACGAGCGCACTCAGCACGGCATCGGCGCCAAAGGTCACACAGACTCCCTGAGCTGGTGGAGACAGCCTGCGCGATCAGCAGGCCAGATTATTGTTGCGCAAGCGGCGCCATACTATGCCATTGCTCAGCGGCAAAAGAAAACATTGATCACGCATGAAACTCAGTCGCCGACTCTGAACCCCGTCATTTCGACTGGAGCGAGCCTGCGACCACAATGGAGAGATCCCTCGCCACCGCCACTGTTGATGTGGCACGAAAACAGGATTAACTGGTATTCACGTAATTATTTGATTTGGCGTCTTTTATATCAAAGATAGTGATTGCCGTTTACAGGCCGAAGCCATAGCACCGAGACATCTCCCTCCGGGCTTCTTGATTGTGCATGAAGCTCAGCCACCCACTCCGAGCTCTGTCATTTCGACTGGAGGAGCCTGCGACCGCAGTGGAGAAATCTCTTTTCATCAGTCGCTTACATCGGGATTTCTCCGCTTTGTGCTTCGCACTACGGCCAAAATGACAAGCCTGTTTTTGTGTAACTGAGACTGATGCATGATCAGGAAAGAAAAAATGCATGGACCAGTCGCGCAGAACAGCTGCCATACGCGTGCCGGCTCGCAGCAACTCTGATTGTCCCAGCTGTGCAACGCTGTGTTGAGCGTGCGCTCCTTACGTTGGCGCCCTGCTTTCGCTAAACTATTGGATATTCTATCGTTCGTCGAGCATTTGCGCCGTAGCCTGCCTGTCTTCTACGGCGCAAATTTTTACCATAAATCACAAGCCAATGGAGAAACCATGAAGCCGAAGCTGCAAGTCATCATTGCCTCTACGCGCCCTGGCCGGGTCGGGCCCACGGTGGCCGCCTGGTTCCACGACTTTGCCAAACAGCACGACCAGTTCGCGGTCGAGCTGGTGGATCTGGCCGACTTCAACCTGCCCTTGCTGGACGAGCCCGTCCATCCGCGCCTGCAGGACTACCAGCATGCCCACACGCGCGCCTGGAGCAAGAGCGTGGCTGCAGCGGATGCCTATGTCTTCGTCTGCCCGGAATACAATTACAGCCCGCCGCCGTCACTCATAAACGCGCTCGATTACGTGTACACGGAATGGAACTACAAGCCCTGCGGCTTCGTCAGCTATGGCGGCGTCTCCGGCGGCTTGCGCGCGGTCCAGGCTGCCCGCCTGCAGGTCACCACGCTGAAAATGATGCCGATGGTGGAAGGTGTTGCCATCCCCATGGTGGCCCAGCTGCTGGATGAGGAAGGTGTGTTCCAGGCCAACGAATTGATCGACGATGCCGCCGCCACCATGCTCACCGAAATGCGTTTCTGGGCCGACGGCCTCGCCGCCATGCGAACCGAAAAGGCCCAGCGCGAAGCCGCGTGACGGCTTGCTGGGCAATTTGCCTGTTAGGGCGTGTTCACAATCAGCACGCCCTATAGGATGTTGTAAAAACTTACCTGATTATGCATCTGTCTCAGCGACGCGAAAATAGGCTTGTCATTGCCACCGTAGTGCAAAGCACAAAGCGGAGAAATTCCGATGTAAGCGACTGATGAAAAGAGATTTTTCCATTGCGGTCGCAGGCTCCCTCCAGTCGAAATGACAGAATTCGGAGTGGGTGGCTGAGTTCCATGCATAATCAGGAAAACTTAAGCGCACCGCCTGTATGTGGCGGTGCGCCTGGTGCCGTCCCGAAAGTTTACGGCACTCTGCGTCGCCCAAAAATAAGCGACACGATAAACAGAATAATAAAGATAACGAACAGAATCTTGGCGATACCAGCAGCGGCGCCGGCAATGCCAAAAAAGCCCAAGGCGCCCGCGATCAGGGCAACAATTAGAAAAAGCAGAGCGTATCCAAGCATAATTTCCTCCAAGAAATTAATTATGTATTTTGTGCCCCTCGTGTTTGCAGCCTATTGTTGATTGATGCAACATGCAAAAAACTCCCGGGCGAAAATGCTTCCGCCCGGGAGCCAGAACCCACGCTGGGGGCAGACCAATGCGTGGGTAACCGAAACAACCAAAACCTATGGGTTGAATCGGCATCTTGCGCCGGTCTTGGCGCATTCGCAGCATTGGACGGGGGAAAACCAATGCCGCAAACCTGAACCTCCAGAAACGGCTGGCTAGAGCCTGGCACTGAACTCCTGGATCTGCTTTTCCGCTTCTTCGCGGGTGATGCCATAGCGCTCCTGCAGCTTGCCGGCAAGCTGTTCCATATTGCCCTCAGCGGCCTGTAGATCATCGTCCGTGAGTTCGCCCCAGTGCGCTTTGACCTTGCCGCGAAGCTGCTTCCATTTGCCTTTGAGCTGATCGTTGTTCATGTTCATCTCCAGATGATAATTGGTCAAAAATACTATTTTGTTTTCAGTCCTGAGTGGTCCACTTCCTGTACACCTTCGATGCTTTCGGCAGCGGCAACGGCTTTCTTGACTTCCGTATCCTCGGCCAGCACGCCGGTGAGCGTGACCACGCCATCCTTGGTATCGACCGATATATTGGTGCTCTCGACACCTTTGGTGACGGCCAATTCCGCCTTCACCTTGGTCGTGATCCAAGTGTCGCTGATGGCCTGGCCCACGCCTGCACCCTTGTCAGCGGCAGCAGACGAATCCGCTGCAGCCAAGGCCGCGGCCGAACCCGCCACGCAAACCGACACGGCAAGCAGCAGAAGCAGGAAAGTTTGTTTCGATTTATGCATTACTACGTTTTCCATGCGTCATACAATGAAGCCTGCCTGCTTGCCGGGCGCTTAATGCGGCAAGCTGGCGACCAAGCATCCTGCGTTGGCTGATCTCCACATTACGCGCTTGCACTCGTTGCAGATAGAGATAAAAATACTTACAACACTAGTACATTAATACCATGTTGATTGCGCACCAACATGGCATGCTGTTATCGACGGCAGAGCTGCAATCGTCGGCGCCCAGCTGGAGGTTTCCCATGGCCGAGTACATTCCTGACGACGGCGTGGATCGCCATCAGTTACAGCAAATCATTGCCGGCTTGAATGACGGCGTCATGCTTATTGCGCCCTCCGGCACGATCGTATGGGCCAACCGGGCCGCACTCACAATGCATGGCTGTAATCACCTCAGTGAACTAGGCCAGACAGTAGAAAACTACCAGCAGCATTTCCTGCTGCACGGCACTGAGCAGTGCAAGCTTGACCAGCAACATCACCCGGTAGCGCGCCTGCTGGACGGCGAGGCGTTCAGCGATTTGCAGGTCGAGATCAAGCGCATCGACGACCGCAACACGACCGGCGTTCTGGAGTTTTCGGGGCTGATCCTGACCGACAGCAACGGCGAACCCGAATCGCTGGTGCTGGTGATGAATGACCTTACCGAACGCGTTAATGCCGAGCAGCGTTTCGAGCGCACTTTTGCCACCAATCCAGCGCCCGCGCTCATCCTGCGCTTGGCCGACTCGCGCTTCATCAAAGCTAATGAGGGCTTCCTGGAAATGAGCGCCTACCCCAGGGAGGAGGTCATTGGCCGACCGCTGCACGAAATCGACATCCTGCGGCATGCGCAATATCGCGATGCTGCGATTCGCGCCCTGAGCGAACACAGCATCATCCACCAACAGGAATCGCTGCTGCGCACCAGAAACGGCGGCGCCAAGTTCGTCATTCTTGCCGGACAGCCGATCGAAGTCGGTGAAGAACGCTGCATGCTGTTCACGTTCAATGACCTGGATGCGCGCAAACAGGCCGAAACCTCGTTGCGCGAAAGCGAAGAGCGTTTCAACAAGGCCTTCCGCCTGGCGCCGGTGCCGATGTTGGTCTGCAGGCTGCAAGACTGGCGCATTACAGAGATAAACGAAGCGTTTACGATCACATCCGGCTATGCCCGCGAAACCGTCATCGGCCAGCCAATGGCCAGCGCCGGCCTGGGCAAAAATCTTGAATCGCTGCGCGAAGCCGCGGCGGCGCTGCGAGACAATCGCAGCCTGTACAACCACGAAATACGCTGGCATGGCGCCGGCGGTGACGTGCTCGACGGCCTGCTCTCCACCACGCCGATGACCATCCAGAACGAACACTGCGCGCTGTTCGTGCTGCAGGACATAACCGAGCGCAAGCGCACCGAGGCGGACATGATTGCGGCCATCGAGACGGTGATGAAAGACACCTCGTGGTTCACCCAGACACTCATGGAAAAGCTGGCCCAGATACGCCACCCCGGCAGCCATAGCAGTGAGTTGAACATGCTGACCAGGCGCGAGCGCCAAGTACTGGAAGGCATTTGCCGCGGGCTCGACAACGCAGCCATCGCGCAATCACTCAATCTATCGCAACATACGGTACGCAATCATGTCGCCAACCTGTACGACAAGATCGGCGTCAACCGCCGCAGTGCCGCTGTGGTATGGGGCCGCGAGCGCGGCCTGGGCAGTTACTGAACAGCCAACAAGGCGGCACCGTTCTAGGGCTGGAACCTGAGCACGGTAGAGGCTGCTGGCCGCTTCGGATCGGCGCCATGTCATGGTGGCGCCGGATTGGGCACAAGCCTACTGCAACGAACATGGCGCCCCACATGTTTTCTTGGCACTTCGAGCGCGTCGACAACAAGCCCATGGATATTGCCCAGCGCGTGCAGAAGGAAGGGGCTGGCCCTGTCTTAGGGCGTGTTCACACATTGCTGTCTAAAATGCGCTCAGGCAAGGCGCGAGGAGTGAAGTTTGGTCATTCCAAATGAACGACGAGCAACGCCGCATGAGTGCATTTTAGGCAGCAACCCTCTGGGGCGAGGCCATTTTGGCGCAATAGAGTGTTACCGCTCGCTTATGTAGCGC
>DATGUT010000216.1:0-5580 GCA_035301185.1 Salinisphaeraceae bacterium | reverse complement strand
GACGAAATGCCGGCCATCGACACCAAAATCATGATGAATGTCGGCAATCCCGATCGGGCCTTTGCCTTCACCACCACCCCGAACGCCGGGGTCGGCCTGGCGCGGCTGGAGTTCATCATCAATCGCCAGATCGGCGTGCATCCGCGCGCGCTGCTGGAATACGAGCAGCAGTCCGACGAGCTGCAACAAATCATCGATGCCCACATCGCCGGCTATGCGGACCCGGTGTCCTTCTACGTCGACCGCCTCACCGAAGGCATTGCCACCATTGCCGCGGCGTTCGCGCCGAAGCCGGTCATCGTGCGCCTGTCGGATTTCAAGACCAACGAATACGCCAACCTGATCGGCGGCGCGCAATACGAGCCGGACGAGGAAAACCCGATGATCGGCTGGCGCGGCGCGTCGCGCTACCTGGCGCCGGATTTCAAGGCCTGCTTCGAACTGGAGCTGGCCGCAGTCAAGCGCGTGCGCAACGACATGGGCCTTGCGAACGTGCAGGTCATGATCCCGTTCGTGCGCACGCTGGGCGAAGCCCGCGGCGTCACCGAATTGCTGGCCGAACACGGCCTCGAGCGCGGCAAGGACGATCTCAAACTGATCATGATGTGCGAGCTGCCTTCCAACGCCATCCTCGCCGATGAATTCCTGCAGTATTTCGACGGTTTTTCCATCGGCTCCAACGACATGACGCAGTTGTCGCTGGGCCTGGATCGCGACTCCGGCCTGATCTCACATTTGTTCGACGAGCGCGACCCGGCCGTCAAGATGATGCTGGAAAAAGCCATCAGCGCCTGTCGCCGGCAGGGCAAGTACATCGGCATTTGCGGCCAAGGGCCATCGGATTACCCCGATCTCGCCCGCTGGCTGCTGGAGCAGGGCATCGAAAGCATGTCGCTGAATCCGGACACGGTCGTCAACACCTGGCTGTATCTGGCCGGAGAAACAGTTTAGCCAGCACGTTCGCATTGCCCTGATAAACAAGCCGATGCCATGTACCAGATCTTGCTGTTTTCCCACGGCAACCGTAGCGCGCATGAGTGCTTCGACACGCCATGAGACAGTCATGGTCGAACAGGACACCGACGTGGCCGGTCAGCGATCACTGCGATGGCGAACGCTTCTTCAACCCGGAGCCGATCGAGCACAGCTGGACCGACATCCTGCGCTGGTGGCGCAAGCGCAAGCGTGCCAAGTGGCAGCGGGTCACAGACTTTGAACCGGCGCCGGCACCGCCGCCGCGCTCGGACGCGACCCGCATTACCTGGATCAACCATGCGACTGCATTAATCCAAACTCGCGGCCACAACATCCTCACCGACCCGATCTGGTCCGATTGGGCCGGGCCGCTGCCCGGGCTGGGCGCCAGGCGCTTTCACCCGCCCGGCATCCGCTTTGCCGATTTGCCGGCCATCGATGCGGTGCTGATCAGCCACTCTCATTACGATCATCTGGACCGACCAACCATACAGCACCTCATTGCCGCGCATGACCCGCTGTTCATCGCGCCGCTGGGGCTGGCTGACTGGCTGCAGCACGCCGGCACGGAGCATGCGATCACGCTCGATTGGTGGCAGAGCCATGCCTTGTCGCCCGCGCTCAAACTGCATGCCACGCCAGCCCGCCACTGGACCCGCCGCACCCTGTTCGACTACAACCGCAGCCTGTGGTGCGGTTATTTTCTGCGGGTCACCGACAAGAGTGTCGCCGCCGACGCCATCTTGTTTGCCGGCGATACCGGCCTGGCTGATCATTTCGCCGCGATTCGCCAGCATCTGGGTGCGCCGCGCTTCGCGCTGCTGCCCATCGGCGCCTATGAGCCGCGCTGGCTCATGCAATCGCGACACATGAGCCCCAGCGATGCGGTGCAAGCGCATCAAATGCTCGGCGCCGAGCAAAGCATTTGCATCCATTTCGGCACTTTCAACCTGTCCGACGAGGGCCAGCACGCACCGGTCAGCGATTTGCGCCATGCGCTGGCCCAGGCCGGCCTGCCGGAACGGGCTTTCCTGATTCCGGCATTCGGCGAAAGTGTTATATGAATCCTCTGGCAGACAGCAGACAATATTTGTAAACTCGGTGCACGAGGGCAAGAACGGCCGGCACGAGGCATGCCCGGGAGGGGACTTTGCTTGATTGAAATAAAGAATGTAAAAAAGGCATTTGGCGGCATTCAGGCGGTGAATGGCTGTTCTCTCAGCATCAAGAGCGGCGGCATCACTGGTCTGATCGGCCCCAACGGCGCCGGCAAATCGACCCTGTTCAGCATTGTTGCCGGTTTTCAGAAGCCCGACTCCGGCAGCATTACCCTGGAAGGCCGCGACATCGTCGGCGTACCGCCCTATCGCCTGTTTCATTTGGGCCTGGTGCGCACGTTTCAGATCCCGCATGAGTTCAGCCGCATGACGGTGCGCGAAAACCTGATGCTGGTGCCGAGCAGCCAGCTCGGGGAAAATCTGCTGGCAAGTTGGTTCCAATGGGGCCGGGTCAAGCGCCAGGACCGTCGAATTCTGGAACGGGTCGACGAGGTGCTGGAATTCCTCAGCCTCGCGCCGCTGGCCGATGAGCATGCCGGCAATCTTTCCGGCGGCCAGAAAAAACTGCTGGAGCTGGGCCGCGCCATGATGACGAATGCACGCGTGGTACTGCTGGACGAACCGGGAGCCGGCGTCAACCCCACTCTGATGGACACCCTCTCCGATGCCATCCTGCGCCTCAACCGCGAGCGCGGCTACACTTTCTGCGTGATTGAACATGATATGGACCTGGTGGAACGCCTCTGCCATCCAGTGATCTGCATGGCCGATGGCCGTGTCATTGCTGAAGGCAGCATGGAACAGGTGCGCGCCGATGAACGCGTGCGCAGCGCTTATCTGGGCGACAAGCGAGTCACTGAGGAAGTCGACGCCGACGGGGGTGCCTCCGCATGAATCTGCTGGAAATAAACGATGTTTACGGCGGTTACGGCGGCGGTGACATCCTTAAGGGTGTGAGCCTGAACATGGAAGCGCGCGACATCGTGGTCATCGTCGGTCCCAACGGCGCCGGCAAATCGACGCTGATGAAATCCGCGTTTGGCCTGGTCAGCATACGTTCCGGCCTGGTGCGCTTCGACGGCAGCGACATCACGCGCTTGCGGCCGGATAAAATCGTGCGCCGCGGCATTTCTTACGTACCACAGGAAAAAAACGTCTTCCCAACCCTGTCGGTGGAAGAGAATCTGCAAATCGGCGGCTATATCCTCAAGGAAAATCTGAAGAAACGCATAGAAGCGATCTACGCCATGTTCCCGCGCCTGGCCGAACGGCGCCGCCAGGCGGCCGGCTCCATGTCCGGCGGCGAGCGCCAGATGGTGGCCATGGGCCGTGCACTAATGCTTGATCCCAAGCTGTTGCTGCTGGACGAACCCACTGCCGGACTGTCGCCGGCCTATATCGACCAAACCTTCGACAGCGTCAAGCAAATCAACGACAACGGCGTCGGCATTCTCATGGTGGAACAGAACGCCAAGCAGGCCCTGGCGATTGCCAGCCGCGGCTACGTCCTCACCAATGGCCAGAATCGGCACGAAGACACCGGCGCCGGGCTGCTGGCCAATCGTGAAGTGGCCGAAATGTTTCTCGGAGGCTAAATGGCGACTGATCTGCTGCAGCTGCTTTACTATGGTTTGGTTTACGGCGCCATCGTGGCACTCGGCGCCATTGGCGTATCGCTGATTTTTGGCATACTGCGTTTTGCCAATTTTTCACACGGCGATCTGATGACCACCGGCAGTTATGTCGCGCTCGCCCTGGTCGGCTGGCTGGGCTGGCCGCTATGGGCCGCCGTGGCGCCGGCCGCCATCGCCACCGGCGTGATCGCCATCGTCCTGGACCGGCTGTTCTACCGGCATTTGCGGCGCACGGCGCCGGTGATCCTGCTGATTGCCTCGTTTGGCTCAGGCTTGATCCTACGCTCAATCGTGCAGATCATCTTCGGACCCGACAACCATGTATATCGCACCGGCATCAGCATCCCCTTTCGCTGGCAAGGCCTGGTCATCACGCCCGACAGCCTGTGGGTGCTCGGTGGCGCCATTGTCATGGTGATCCTGGTGCATCTGTTTCTCAGCCATACACGCATGGGCAAATCCATGCGCGCGATGAGCGACAACATGGACCTGGCCCTCGTCTCCGGCATACCGGCCGAGCGCGTGGTCATGTGGACTTGGATAATCGGCGGTATTCTGGCGGCCATTGGCGGCATCCTGCTGAGCATGGACACCAAACTGCATCCGACCGTGGGGTATCATGAACTGTTGCCGATCTTCGCCGCCGCCATCGTCGGCGGCATCGGGCGTCCGTACGGCGCCATCCTGGGCGCTTTCATCATCAGCCTGGCAATGCAGTATTCGACTCTGATCATCTCGCCGGCCTACATGCCCGCGGTGGCCTTCACCATCATGCTCGTGGTGCTGATCATTCGCCCCTCGGGGTTGTTCAAGGGGACGCTGTAATGGAACTCATCAACCTGCTCAACTACGCGCTCTTCTTCCTGACCCTGGCCAGCGTCTATGCGATCCTCACCCTGGCGCTTAATCTACAGTGGGGTTTGACTGGCCTGTTCAACCTCGGCATCGCCGGTTTCTTCGCCGTCGGCGCCTATACCTCGGCGATCTTGACGACGCCGGAACATGCGGGCTATGTGGGCGGCTTCGACCTGCCCATCTTCGTCGGCGCCATTGCCGCCATGATCACATCCAGCATCGTCGCCGTGATCATCGGCCTGATTACTGTGCGCCTGCGCACGGATTATCTGGCGATCGCCAGCATCGGAGTCGCCGAAATCATCCGCCTGTATTTCAAGAACGCAGAATGGCTGACCAACGGCGTGCGCGGCATTCCGGGTATTCCGCGCCCGTTCGGCGGCCAACCGGTGCTCTTGCTGCTGCTGTTGCTGGCTATCGTCATCGCCGTATATTTCCTGGTTGAGCGAGCGCGCATCTCGCCTTGGGGACGGGTGCTGCGTGCGCAGCGGGAAAACGAGGACGGCACCCTCGCCGCCGGCAAGAACACCAATCGCTTTCGCCTCGAATCATTCGTGGTCGGCTCCGCTCTGATGGGGTTGGCCGGCGCCTTGTATGCGCACTTCATCGGCTTCATCACGCCGCAGGCTTTTCAACCGCTGTATGGCACGTTTCTGGTCTGGGTCATGCTCATTGCCGGCGGCAGCGGCAACACGCTGGGCGCCCTGCTCGGCGGTTTCGCCATCTGGTTGATCTGGTCGGGAACACAGATACTGGCTGATTTCCTGCCCTCGACCCTCAGCACCCAGGCCGGGGCAGTGCGCGTGCTGCTCATCGGTCTGTTGCTCGAAATCGTGCTGTTGCTTCGCCCGCAAGGGCTGATACCGGAAAAGCGCACCGCCCTGGTGCCGCGCAAGAAGAGCGACAAAGGCAAAGGTTAGCCTTGCGCGCCCGGATCACGGCACGGGCGCAACAGGGTGACATTACCGTCGGAGGGCATGATGCGCGCCATGGGCTGGCACCAGCCGTGCATGCACCATTCGTAATCCGCGGTATACGTCGAACGCGTCATGCGCAAT
>DATGUT010000215.1:0-10750 GCA_035301185.1 Salinisphaeraceae bacterium | reverse complement strand
TGGGCGGCCATGACTTGCGGGCTGGCGTAGTTCTCCGAGGCGATCAGTTCGATGTGCTCTTCCTGACGGCGGTTCTCGGCGGCAATGGCGGCGGCCAGATCGGGGTCGACGTCGGCCAGGGTCTGGGTGGAGTCAAACATGTGTTACTCAACAATCAAGAAATCGCAGTTCATGCGGCCGCTGCTTCAGGCAGCGCCAGCATGGGCAATGTTTAATCCGGGCGCTGTCGCTTGTGCTGCAAGCTCAGGCACGGCGGCAACTAACCAAATACTGTATCACGCCTGTGCCGTATTGCCCTGCTCGCCCGGCGGTTTGCGCAGCCGCAGGCCCAGTTCGCGCAACTGCGCGGCATCGGCCGGGCCCGGCGCGCCGGTAAGCAGGTCGGTGGCCGTCTGCGTCTTGGGGAAGGCGATCACCTGGCGGATGGAATCGGCCCCGGCCATGAGCATGACCAGGCGATCCAGGCCGAAGGCAATGCCGGCGTGCGGCGGCGCGCCGTAGCGCAGTGCCTCCAGCAGGAAACCGAATTTTTCTTCCGCTTCTGCCGCGCCGATGCCGAGCACGGTGAAGGCTGCCTGCTGGGTCGCCGGATCATGTATGCGCACGGAGCCGCCGCCGATCTCGGTGCCGTTGAGCACCAAGTCATAAGCTTTCGACAACGCCTCGCCGGGGGCATTGAGCAGGGCTTGGGTATTGGCCACCGCCGGCGCCGTAAACGGATGATGCAGCGCCTGCCAGCGCTTTTCTTCGGCATCGTATTCGAACATGGGCCAGTCGATCACCCACAGCGGCTGCCAGCCGGCGGCGACGCGCCCGAGATCGTGGCCCAGGCGCACCCGCAGCGCGCCAAGCGCGTCATTGACCACCGTCGCCTTGTCGGCGCCGAAGAACAGCAGATCACCGTCGGCAGCGCCGCTGCGCTGCAGAATGCCCGCCACCGCGCTGTCCGGCAGGAACTTGAGGATCGGCGAGGCCAGGCCCTCGCGCCCGGCCGCCACCTCGTTGACCTTGATATAGGCCAGCCCGCGCGCGCCGTAGCGGCCGACGAACTCGGTGTACTCGTCGATCTGCCTGCGCGTCAGCGCGCCGCCACCCGGCACGCGCAGCATGGCGACCCGGCCCGCGGCATCATTGGCCGGCCCGGCAAAGACCTTGAAATCAGCCGTGGCCACCAAATCGGCAATATCGACCAGCTCCAGGTCAATGCGCAAATCCGGTTTGTCCGAGCCGAAGCGCCGCAACGCCTCGGCATGGGTCATGGTCGGGAACGGATCGGGCAGTTCGACGTCCAGCACCGTCTTGAACAAATCCCGGATCATGGCCTCATTCAGCGCCATGACATCGTGCTCGTCCACGAACGAGGCTTCGATGTCGATCTGGGTGAATTCGGGCTGGCGATCCGCGCGCAGATCCTCGTCGCGGAAACAGCGCGCAATCTGGTAATAGCGATCCATGCCCGCCATCATCAGCAATTGCTTGAACAACTGCGGCGATTGCGGCAAGGCGAAGAAATGCCCCGGCTGGGTGCGGCTCGGCACCAGGTAGTCGCGCGCCCCTTCCGGCGTGGCCCGGGTCAGCATCGGCGTTTCCACGTCGATGAAACCGGCCTCGTCGAGGAAACGCCGCACCGTGCGCGTGATCTCGGCACGCAGGCGCAAATGCCGCTGCATATAGGCTTTGCGCAACTCGATGTAGCGATAGCGCAGCCGCGCCGCGTCGCCGACGGTCTCGGTTTCGGCCAGCTGCAGCGGCGGCGTGTCCGCGGCATTCAGCACCTCAAGCTCGGTGCTGGCCAGCTCGACCTCGCCCGAGGCCAGCTCCGTGTTGACGGTGCCCTCCGGGCGCGGGCGCACGCGCCCCTGCACGCGGACCACATACTCGCTGCGCAGACGCTCCGCCTCGGCGAACATCGCCGGCTGGTCGGGGTCGAACACCACCTGCAGCAAGCCGGTATGATCGCGCAAATCGACGAAAATAACGCCGCCATGATCACGCCGCCGGTGCACCCAGCCACACACGGTAACAGTCTCGTCGATGGCCCGGGCATTAACTTCGCCGCAGTAATGTGATCGCATCATGGTCTGATCCATAGTTGCCAATAGGTTGCGCTGACGGTCGTGGAAAGGAGGAAAATCGAGCCGCCTCCCAGTGGCCTGCAGCCGGTCATGATCGCCGGCATGCCCCACTCTGGGCCGCGCGCTAAAAACAGGTAATGATAGCAGGCACACTTGTGGCGGGACAGCCCGCGAGCCCTGCACACGCCGCAGCGGATCGCATCGCCAGCCATCCGGCCAGGTCAAGCAAACGGATGCTGCAACACGATGGTGTCGGCACGATCGGGGCCGGTGGAGACGATGTTGATGGGTGTGCCGATGATTGTGGCCAGGCGCTCAAGGTAATCGCGGGCCGCCTGCGGCAAGGCGTTGTAGTCGCGGATGCCGGAGGTGGTTTGCTGCCAACCGGGCATGTCTTCGTAAATGGGCTCGCATGCGGCCAGCGCGGCGGCGCCATAGGGCGGCACGTCCAGTACCTTGCCATTGTGGCGGTAGCCGGTGCACAGGCGCAGGGTGTCCAGGCCATCGAGCACGTCGAGCTTGGTGATGCACAGGCCGGTGAGGCTGTTGTTGAAGGCGGCGCGGCGCAGGCCGACGGCATCGAACCAGCCACAGCGGCGCGGGCGCCCGGTGGTGGCGCCGAACTCGGCGCCGCGTTCGGCCAGGTGGCGGCCGGTTGCGTCATGCAATTCGGTCGGAAACGGGCCGGAGCCGACGCGCGTGGTGTAGGCCTTGACCACACCAAGCACAGCGTCGAAATAGCGCGGGCCGACACCGGTGCCGGTGGCGGCGCCGCCGGCCGTGGTATTGGACGAGGTGACGAAGGGGTAGGTGCCGTGGTCGATGTCGAGCAGCGCGCCCTGGGCGCCTTCGAACAGGATCGCCTCGTCGGCCAGGCAGGCCCGGTAGAGCAGATCCGAGACATCGGCGATCAGCGGCGTCAGCTCCGCGGCCTGCTGCTGCAGTTCCGCCAATGTGGCCTGGTAGTCGATCGGCTCCTTGGCGAAGTAATGCTGCAGGACGAAGTTATGGAAATCGAGCACTTCCTGCAGCCGGTTTTGCAGCAACTCTGGGTCCAGCAAATCACCCATGCGCAGCGCGCGCCGCGCGATCTTGTCTTCGTAGGCCGGGCCAATGCCACGACCGGTGGTGCCGATGGCGGCGTTGCCGCGAGCCGCTTCGCGTGCCTGATCGAGCGCGACATGGCTGGGCAGGATCACGGGGCAGGCCGGGCTGATGCGCAGGTGCGGGCGCACGGCGACGCCGCCGGCCTCGAGCGTGGCAATCTCCTGCAGCAGCGCGGTCGGTGACAGCACCACGCCATTGGCGATCATGCAGGTGACGTTGTCGTGCAGGATGCCGGACGGAATCAGGTGCAGGATGGTGGTCTGCTCGTTGAGCACCAGCGTGTGCCCGGCGTTGTGTCCGCCCTGAAAGCGCACCACGTGCTGCGCGCGGTCCGTCAGCAGATCGACGATCTTGCCCTTGCCTTCGTCGCCCCACTGGCTGCCGATTACGATAACGCGTTTACCCATATTCATCATTTGTTGTCACCTGAATCGTGCCGGGTCAGCGAACGCAGTTGCCAGCCGCCGCCGTGTTGTTCCAGCACATCGCCACAACCCAACTCCTGCGGCGTGCGGCGACCATCAGGCGTCGC
Source organism: Salinisphaeraceae bacterium (assembly GCA_035301185.1). Lineage (GTDB taxonomy): Bacteria > Pseudomonadota > Gammaproteobacteria > Nevskiales > Salinisphaeraceae > DATGUT01. Next base: position 7,036 of record DATGUT010000215.1, on the reverse strand, counting down.
CACGATTACCCGCCGGCCCGCATCGCGCAGGCGGCGAATGGCTGCGAGCAGGGCCGGATCGCTGTCGGCCGGTGCGTAAATGGCCGGTTCCGGTGATTGTTGCGCATAGGAGCCGATGTTCGCCAACAGATTGAGATCGGCGGAGAATCCGGTCGCCGGCCGGCCGCGGCCGAATTCCGCGCCGAGGTCATCATAACGCCCGCCGCGGGCCAGCTCGCGCCCCGCGCCCGGCGCAAAAGCCGTATACAGCAAGCCTGTCTTGTAACGATAGCCGCGCAATTCACCCAAATCCAGCCCGACTTCGAGCGTGGGATAGTGCAATTGCAGCTGCGCCAGCATGCTGTCAAGGCTGCCGAGCGCGGCATCGATAGCCGGGTCAATACCGGCCAGCCGGGCTTTGGCATCTTCCAGAATATGCGCCGGACCGTTGAGTTCAATGACGGCAGCAAACCAGCGCCGGCGCTGCTTATCCAGCTGCTGTTCGCGGCACAGTGCCTCCAGATCGGGCAGCGATTTGCGTTGCACGATATCGAACAGCAGTGGTTCGAGCTGCGGCTCTATGCCGGCATGCTTGACCAGGCTGCGATAAATGGCGACATGGCCGAGATCCAGTGTTACCTCAGCGATGCCCATGAGTGCCAGCGTCTCCAGCATCAGCGAGATGATTTCGACGTCGCATTGGATGTCGGCAACGCCAAACATCTCGGCGCCGATCTGCAATGGTGAGCGCGAGCCACCGGACTGTTCCGGATGAGTGCGCAGAATGCTGCCAATGTAGCAATAACGCGCCGGCCCGTTGCGTGCCAGGCGGTGGGCGTCGATGCGCGCCGCCTGCATGGTCATGTCCGAGCGCACACCAAGGGTGCGCCCGGAAAGCTGGTCGATGAGCTTGAAAGTCAGCAGATCCAAGTCGTGCTCGGCGCCGATCAAAAGCGAATCGAGATATTCGATCAACGGCGGGCGGATCAAGTCGTAGCCCCAGCGCCAGTACAGGTCCAGCAACTCCCGGCGCGCGGCTTCCAGGCGCCAGGATTCCGGCGGCAGCACTTCCTGCACGCCTTCGGGCAATAACCAGCGGTTTGTTTGCATAGCTCCTTGTGCTCAGGACAGTTGCAGAATCACCAGGCCGATGGCAACCACGGCACCGCCGTACAGCCGCAGGCTGCGGCTGTCGACGTGGCACAGGCGGATCATCAACTCACGCCAGCGATCAGGGGCAAGAAAAGGCAGCAACCCTTCGATCACCATGACCAGCGCCAGCGCCTGCAGCAGGTTGCTCCACACACCTAGGGCTCTTTGTTGCCAGGCTTAGGTTTGTTGCCAGACTCAGGTTTGCTGCCAGACTCGGAACCGGGGTTGAAGTAGCGAAACAGTTGGCCTTCGGGCTGCAGTATCAGCATGTCCTGATCGCCGATCGCTTCGCGGTACAGTTGCAGGCTACGATAAAAGCTGTAGAAGGTCGGATTCTGCTCATAGGCCTTGGCATAAATTTCCGCAGCCTGCGCGTCTGCGCTACCCCGTATCGTCTCTGCCTCGGCACGAGCATCAGCCAGAATGGCGGCCCGCTCGCGATCGGCATCCGAGCGAATTTCCTGGGCCAGCGCATCACCCTGGGCCTTGAGCGCACGAATGACTTCCTGACGCCCGGAACGCATGCGACTGTAAACCGCCTCACGCACCTTTTTTGGCAGGTCGAGATGCATGATGCGCACATCGACCACTTCGATGCCCAGCTGCTGTGTGTCCTTATTGGCTTTGGCCTGGACCACCGACACGATTTCATTGCGATCATCGTCGATCGCCTGGCGCATGTTGCGCTTGGAAAACTCTGCCAGCAAATCATTTTCCACAATCTGGTTGAGCAGGGTTTCAGCCCGCGATGCATCGCCGTGTGTCGCCAGAAAATAATCCACGGTGTCGTTGATGCGCCACATGACGTAATAATCAACCGACAGGTTCTTGTTTTCCGACGTCAGCACGCGCTCAATGTCGGCCGTGAAAGTCATCACCCGCTTGTTGAAGGTGCGCACACTCTGGATGAAGGGCAGTTTGAAATGCAGGCCAGGTTCATAATCCTGGCCGACAATGCGACCCAATTGCACGACCACGGCCCGTTCCCGTTCGCCAACAATGAAAACCGAGTCCAGCGCCACATAGCCCAGTATCAGAATAACGACGATTGCAACAATCTGCTTGCCACTCATCAATTTCTTCCCCGACTGCGACGCCTGTTGGTCTGGCTGCTGGTATTCGTCTGCGTGGATGAGTCTGCGCCCGCAGAAGAGTTTTGCGCATCCTCATGCTTGGGCAGTGGCGCATTGCTGCTGCCGCTGGATTTACTCTGGCCCTCCCTGCTCCGCGCGTTGTTCTGCATTTCCGACAGCGGCAGCCACATGAGCGGGCCATTTTCAGCCTGGTCGGCCAGGATCAGCCGAGTGTCCTGCAGCACGTCGCTCATGGCTTCCAGGTAAAGCCGCGTATGCGTAACTTCGGGGTATTTCACGTATTGCTGTTCCAGCTTGCTGAAGCGCGCCACGTCACCCCTGGCACTGGCGACCTTGCGCGACTTGTAGGCCTTGGCTTCGGCCAGGATGCGAGCCTTCTCGCCCTGCGCGCGAGCCAGCACCTCGCGGGCATAGGCACGGGCAATGTTCTGCTTGCGTTCCTTTTCCTCGCGTGCCTCGATGGCTTCCTCGAATGCGCTTTGCACTGCTTCGGGCGGCTGTGCGTACTGCACGTTGACCGCCACGATCTGCACGCCGGCCCCGTATTGATCAAGCGTGTTTTGCAGAATCTTCTTGATGTTTATCGGCAACAGCGCTCGCGAACGTGCCGTAATATCGGGATATTCCGCCTTTTGTGCCTTGACCTTCTGCAGCAGTTTGTCAGATAGCGTATCCAGTGGCTGCGGCTTTTTCTCGTTGGTCTCCGTCTCTTTCAGATCGACGTTTTCCAGGCCCTCTTCGGGCAGGTCCTCGGGCTGCATGCCCTCCTGAATGACCTGATTGAGCTTGCTGGTGCCCACCATTTCCCGCACTGCGCTCTTCAGCACCTGCTCGACCGTTTGATCTGGATTATTCAATTGGAACAGATACTTCATCGAGTCGCTGATGCGATACTGCAAGGAGACTTCCACTTCCGCCAGGCTTTCGTCCTTGGTCAGCACGATGCCGTGGGTCGAGGCGGAGCGGACCCGTTCCGTATCGACGCTAATGACGCGCCCGATCGGCGACGGCCAGTACCAGTGCCAGCCAGGCGCCACGGTTTCGGTATAGCGGCCCAGGCGCAGCAGCACACCCTGTTCGCCGGGCTGGATGACATAAAAGCCGCTGAGCAGCCAAATGACCGCGATGACCGGAATCAGCCACAACAACAATGCCGGATTCAGCTGCGGACCACCGCCGCCACCGCTGCCGCCATTCTTGCCGCCACCTCGTTTTTTCGACAGGCGCGCGCGCAGGCGCTGCCAGATCTGATCAAGATCCGGGGGGCCGTCGCCATTATTGCTCTTGCCGCCCCAAGGATCCTGATCCTTGCCGGGCTCATTCCAAGCCATTTTCCATTTCACTCGCTGCTGACGAAACCGCGATTCTAGCGGAGATCGGGGCCTGTTGCCATGACCGCAGAGGCCGCGCGTCGTGCAGGCGCGGTTTTGATGTCCTGCATGCGCAATCCCGCCGCCGCCGTCAGTTGCTCCAGATCCTGCTCTGAGATGAGCACCTGCAACTCGCACTTGCCATCCGCGGCATAAGTTTCATGCTGCACCGCGCCCAACTCGTACAACTGCGAGCGCAGCCAGCCGGCCTGCGGCGGCAGCGACAGCGTATCCTCGATCAGGTCCCGATGACAGAACTCGGCCAGCGCCAGACGCAAATCTTCAATACCCGCGCCGGTCATGGCCGACACCCAGACACGGCACGGCACGCCATCAGCATCGTATTCGATGCGCGGCGCCCGCTGTTCCAGTTGGTCAATCTTGTTGCAGACCTCGATGCGCGGCACTTCAGCGGCCCCGATTTCCGCCAATACCGCTTCCACCTGACGCGTGTGTGCACGGCGCTCGGGGTCGGCCGCATCGCTGACATGCAACAGCACATCGGCCGCGCGCGTTTCTTCCAACGTGGCGCGAAACGCGGCCACCAGTTCATGCGGCAGATCGCGGATGAAGCCAACCGTATCGGCCAGAATCAATGGACCGCCAAACGGCAACTGTACGCGGCGCAAAGTCGGATCCAGCGTCGCGAACAACTGGTCGGCGGTATGGATGTCCGCGCCGGTCAAGCGATTGAACAGCGTGGACTTGCCAGCGTTGGTATAGCCCACCAGCGCCACCACCGGCGTTTGCGCACGCCGCCGCGCGGCCCGGCCCTGGCCACGCCGCGCCCGCACCTTGTGCAGGCGCCGGCGCAAGGTCTTGACTCTCTGCGCCAGCAGGCGGCGGTCGGTTTCGAGCTGGGTCTCACCCGGCCCGCGCAGGCCGATGCCACCCTTCTGGCTGTCCAGGTGCGACCAGCCGCGCACCAGACGCGTCATCAAATGCTGCAACTGCGCCAGCTCGACCTGCAGCTTGCCCTCGTGCGAGCGCGCCCGTCGGGCAAAAATGTCCAGGATCAAGCCGGCCCGGTCCAGCACGCGCGCGCCCAGCCGCTTCTCCAGATTGCGCTCCTGGCTGGGCGACAGATCGTGGTTGAAAACCACCAGCTGGGCTGCGCAATCCGCCAGTACGGCGGCGATTTCATCCACCTTGCCGCCGCCGATGAAATAGCGTGGGTCCGGCGCCTTGCGCCTGCCGCCGACATGCGCCAGCACCTCGGCGCCGGCCGAGCTCGCCAATTCACGAAATTCGCGGTCGGCCTCGGCATAGTCCCAGGCACCGAATGCGATGTGGACAAGAACCGCGGACTGACCACTGTCTGGACGCTCAAACATCGCGCCCCGCTGGCCGCGTGCCTGCGGCCCTGTGCCGCAGGCGCGAGCCCGGCCGTGCTGCTGCCCGCTGTGCTGCTGTCTTAATCGTAATCGTAAGACTCTTCGTCCGTTCCCATGTTTTCATCACGATCAGCGCGATTGTCCAAACGCACATTGCGTGCCGGCACGATGGTGGATATGGCGTGCTTGTACACCATTTGATTGACGGCGTTGCGCAATACCACCACGAACTGGTCAAAGGAGTCGATCTGTCCCTTCAACTTGATCCCGTTGACAAGATAAATCGATACAGGGATGCGTTCCTTGCGCAAGGTATTGAGAAACGGTTCTTGTAATGCATGACCTTTGGGCATTTGTACAACTCCGGATGTGAGTTTGTTATTAGAACTTAGTTGCCGCATCACCACGCTGTTTGAGCGCGGTTTCAAAGTGCTTTGTACCAACTATCGATCAACTTGACCACGAACTGACTCAAATTGTCCATACCACTGTCGAGCCAGTGTACTTCATCATCGCGCCGCAGCCAGGTCAGTTGACGCTTGGCAAGCTGGCGAGAAGCAATAATGGCCCGTTCCACGCCTTGTTCCATTGTCCATTCCCCGGCGATGACTCGCCAGAGCTGCCGATAGCCGACCGCACGTATGGCCGGCAACCTGCTATTTAAGTCAGGGCGGGCATACAGCTTTTCAACCTCGGCATAGAGACCGGCAGCCAGCATGTGCTGAAAGCGGGTATTGATGCGCTCGTGCAGCACCTGGCGAGCCGCCGGCACCAACGCCAGCTTGAGCAGCGGCCAGGGCAGCGCGGGCTTTGCGCGCGCGGCATAGATCATGCTCGGCGCCTGGCCCGTCAGCGCATGAATCTCCAGCGCGCGCTGTATCCGTTGCCGATCATTGGGATGAATGCGCGCCCCCGTTGGCGGATCAAGCACCGCCAAGCGCCGGTGCATGGCGGCCCAGCCTTGCTGGCGCGCCTGCTGCTCGATGGCCGCCCGGATGCCCGCGTCGGCTTTGGGCAGGGGGCTGAGTCCGTGCTCCAGCGCGCTGAAATACAAGGAAGTGCCGCCAACCAGCAATGGCAGGCGCCCGGCCGCATGAATGGCTGCTATTGCGGCGCGCGCGTCGCGGCAGAAATCGGCGGCGGAATAGGCTTGTGCCGGATCGCGGATATCGATCAGCCGATGCGGCGCTGCGGCCAGGGTCGCCGCATCGGGCTTGGCCGTGCCGATGTCCAGGCCGCGATACACCATGGCCGAGTCCACCGACACGATGTCCGCCTGCAGCCGTCGCGCCAGCTCGACCGCGAGCCCGGTTTTGCCGGAGGCGGTCGGGCCCATGAGGAAAACCACTGCGTTTGTCTGCATCAGCTGGAGCCTTCGCTGCGCTATTGCCCGCGCATGAACATGCGATCCAGCGCCGGCAGCTCGACCTGCACCCAGGTGGGGCGGCCATGGTTGCAGTGGCCGGCGCGCTCGGTGCCTTCCATGTCGCGCAACAGCGCATTCATCTCCGCCAGGGTCAGCCGCCGGCCGGCCTTGATCGCCGCGCGGCAGCCCATGTCGGCAAGCAAATCGTCGAGCGCATGGCGCACACGCTCGGCGCTGGCGGCGGCACCGCTGTCGAGATCGGCGAGCACGTCGCGCAGCAGGCGGCTGCAGTCCTGGCCCGCGAGCAGCGCCGGGATGGCGCGCAGCATGACTTGCTCCGGGCCGCTGCGACTGACATCGAAGCCCAGCCGCGCCAGCGTATCCACATGCTGTTCGCAGCGTTCGGCCTCGGCCGTGCTCAAGGCCACCGTGTCCGCCATGAGCAGAGCCTTGCTGGCCAGCCGGCCGTGGCTGTATTCGGCCTTCAGCTGCTCGTACAGCACGCGCTCGTGCGCGGCGTGCATGTCCACCAGAATCAGGCCGTCGCTGTTTTGCGCCAGAATGTAAATGCCATGCAGCTGACCGATGGCATATCCCAGAGCCGGCACGGCCTGCGAATCTGCCTCCAGCGGCGGCGCTGCAACGCTTGGCGTCGGCATTTGAAAGCGATACGCCGCCTGCGCCTCGGCCATGTTCAACGGCATGGCCGCCTGCCGTGTCGCGGCGCCGGTTGCCGCAGGC
>DATGUT010000214.1:0-24349 GCA_035301185.1 Salinisphaeraceae bacterium | reverse complement strand
CCTGACCTGAACCCCATCGAGATGGCCTTTGCCAAATTAAAAGCGCTGCTACGACGTTTCGGCGCCCGTACGCGCGAGGCTTTGACGGATGCTGTCGTCAAAGCCATGGAACAATTTACCTCGGCTGAGTGCAAAAAGATGCTATTTCATGCGAATTACGGTGACGTAATGCTCTAATCACCAAACTGATAAGCCCAACAAAATTCAATGGCCCGCCTCCCCCCGCATTGTCGTTGCCGGTACACCACACCACGTCACCCAGCGCGGCAATCGACGTCAGCAAATTTTCTCCGCCGATGACGATTATGCACAAGGATTTGCTGGCCGAACACTGTCAACACCATCAAGTCAGTGCCTGGGCGTATGCCTGATGCCCAACCACGTCCACTTGATCGTCACTCCAGCGACGACCCATGGATTAGCGCGTGCCATTGGCGAAGCACGTCGCCGCTATACGGCTTACATCAACGCCCGCGAACGGGTTACAGGCCACCTGTTTCAAGCTTGTTTCAACAGCGTTGCCATGGACGAGGCGCATTGCCTGGCGGCGCTGCGCTATGTGGCCATGAATCCTGTCCGAGCAAACCTGATCACCCCAACCATCTGCCTGGCCATGGGCCAGCACGCGAACCCACCTGACTGGAGAGGCCGACGGCCTGGTCGATCCAACCCTTGTCCGGGAGCTGGTTGTCGGACTACGCCGCGTTCCCGGAGGAGGCGCCGGACGCTGCACTTGTTGAGGCCCTGCGAACAGGCCGAAGTATCGGTCGCCCGCTGCCTTGCGCAGGAGTGGGGGTTCGGCGCCTGGCAGACAGACGTTTGGGCGGCCCCTTGCCGGGCCGCCGGGATCAAAACAGCTTGCCGAACTGGGCGATCAGCAGATAAATTGAGAATCCGCCGTAAAACAGCACGGCCCACATGAGAGCGACGTAGCGCACGCCTTTCAGGCCGATGATTTGCGGCAGCATGCCGCGGTTGAGCCTGATTAGCAGCACTGAGTACACAAACATCACCAGGCCGTTGAGCGCTGAGGCAATCACCAGCAGCAGCAGAGGCTGGCTCACGCCGCTGAGCAAAATGATCGAGCCGAACGCTACCATGGCCCACACCACGAGGAAGTAGAGGCGGCTTTCGGACCAGAGCTTGCTGTCGCGCAGCCAGTTGTTCTTGGCGATGTCGGCGACAATGCGGCCGTTCATGTCGAGCACCACAAGGTTGGTAGACAGCAAGACCACGACGCCGATGAACCAATAAGCCGGTCCCGTCCAGCCGCCGGCCTGCTCGCTGAGCGACTGGCCCAGCAAGAGGACGAAGTCGAAATCCTGCGCAGAGCCGCCGACGCCGACGTAGGTGTAGGCCAGCATCATGAACAGCAGGATAGCCGCCAGCCCGAGCACGAAGAAAGTCCAGAATTGCTCGCGGTCAGCCACTTTCCACCAGCCGCGCCAACGCTCCAGGTTGGCTTCGTCTTGCCGGAAAAAATAGCCGATGGCTGCTTCGGTGGTCTCTTCGCCGGTGATGGGCGAGACAATCTTGGGCAGGCGTGCGCCCATGCCCAGGCCTTTGTCGCGGATCCAGTTCGACTGCGCCAGATTCATGACTCCGCCTGCGCCGGCAAAGGCAATCGCGCCCAGCACCAGGGCCACCGGTATATCGCCCACCGCAGACGGGATGCTGGGCACCTGCGTCGTGAAGCCGGCCAGCAGGGCGCTCCAGGAACTGCCGGTCAGCAGGCCGAACAGGATGTACAGCATGAACAGTACGATCAGGGCGACCAGGAAAATCTGAATCTTTTCCACGGTGCGATAAACCACCGGCGATACCGTGAGCACGATGCCGATTGCCACGAGCGACGCGATCGTAATGGGCACCACGGCGCCATTCGACAGCCCGAAGACGTACGTCAGCGCGGTGGCACTGCCGGTGGCCCAGCCTGGCCACATCCACGGTACGATGGCCATGATGATGAACAGCCAGCTCCAGTGCTTCCACAGGCGCGTGAAGCCGGTGACCGCTGTTTCCCCGGTGGCCAGCGTGTAGCGCTCGATTTCCATGTTCAGGAAATACTGGGTCAGGATGCCAATGGTCGCCAGCCAGACCAGTGCCAGCCCGGTTTGCGTGGAAATGTACGGCCACAGCACGAACTCGCCTGAGCCAATCGAGCCGGCCAGCAGGACTACACTGGGGCCCAGCACTTTTCTCAGTGGCTTGGGTTCGGGCAAGTCCTGATACGTAACCGGCGGCAGGTGATCGCTTCGGATTTCCGCGGCCGTTTGCGTGCCCGCGAAATCGGTTTTTTGGTCCATCATTTGCCAGCCCTCCTCCAGTGGATTATTGGTATATTCGGCGGGTGACAGGCTTGGCAATTCCCGCCACCGTCGTGCTGCACAAATCGGAAACTTTCAAGCCGAGTGTAGCCGTTTGTTGCCGGACGCGCTACTGGCGCGTTGCGCTGGCGGTTCATTTGGTGCGCAGAGCGTACTGGCAGACGATGATTTGCAGCTGCCACAGGAGCTTCGGAGGAGTGTGTCGCCAGCATGCCCAACTCAAATTATTCGTTTTCTTGATTATGTATGAGACTCAGCCACCTACTCTGAGCTCTGTCATTTCGACTGAAGGGAGTCTGCGGCCGGAATGGAAAAATTATTATTATCAATTGTTTACATATGTATTTCTCCGCTTTGTGCTTCGCGCTACGGTCGAAATGACAACCCTATTTTGGCGTAGCTGAGACTGATGCATAATTAGGTCATTTTTTGTTCAGATTGCTTGCATCTCAGCCTCTTCGGTCAATCGTATCGACTTATTACGAGAATCTTGCTCCCATGGCGCTGGATCGCAGTAAAACATAATAGAATGCGGCTTGAGTGCCGGTTTCCATGATTTGCAGCTCGCTAAGCAAGCTCAGCACGCGGTTGATGAAATGTATTGGCATATGATCGTGACGCACTGTGGCCAGTGGTGGTAGTCGTTATAATTTTGCCCATTTCCCAGTTTTGCCGCTAAAAAATGAATCGCCATCTATTGCTGCTGGCTCTGTGCCAAGGACTGTTTCTGGTCAACAACGCCACTTTCATCGCCATTAATGGCTTGGTTGGCTTGCAGTTGGCGCCGCTTGCCTGGATGGCGACGCTGCCGGTCATGGGCTATGTGGTGGGCGGGGCGCTGGCCGCGCCGCTGGTGGCTCGCACCCAGACGCGTTATGGCCGCCGGGGCTCGTTTCAGATTGGCCTGGTTGTGGCGCTCGGATCAGCGCTTTTGGCGGCTTTCGCTGCTTACATCGGCAGTTTCTGGCTGCTGCTTATGGCTACCGTAGTGGCCGGCTATTACAACGCCAATGGCCAGCTTTATCGCTTTGCTGCGGTCGAGTTGACCTATCCCGAGTGGCATGAAAAGGCCGTTTCGCTGGTGCTCGCGGGCGGCATTGTTGGCGGCTTTGCCGGGCCCCGGCTGGCGAATTGGACGCGCGAGCTTGTAGCCACGCCTTTTGTCGGTGCTTATTTGACCTTGGCTGTGGTCGCAGTGGCAGCGATGCTGGTGATGGCAAGCATTGAGTTTCCGCGGCCGGCCAGTCGCTCGGATACGGCTGCCAAAGGCCGGAGCATGGCGGCAATCATGTGCCAGCCGGCCTTTCTGGTGGCGACCGTCGCTGCAGCCGCCAGCTACGGTGTCATGAATTTATTGATGGCCGCGACACCGTTGGCCATGGAGATCAATGGCTTCGAGTTTGCAACCACGGCGACTGTCATGCAGTGGCACATCATCGGCATGTATGCGCCCGGTTTCGGCACCGGGCATTTGATCCGCAAATTCGGCGTGAAGACCATCATGGGTGCCGGGGTGGTGCTGATGTTTGCCTGCGTGGCCATTGCCTTGTCCGGCACGGGGCTGTGGCACTTCCTGTTGTCGCTTGTGCTGCTGGGCATGGGCTGGAACTTCATGTTCACCGGCAGCACCACCCTGGCCATGGAAGGTTATCGTCCGGAAGAAAAGGATCGCGCCCAGTCGGCCATCAATTTCTGCATATTCGCCGTCATGGCCATTACCTCGTTCGCCTCCGGCGCCGTGGTAACCACCAGTGGCTGGGCATGGCTCAACATCGGCTCGTTGCCGCTGCTGGCATTGGTGGCCGTAATGCTGGTGTGGCTGCATGCAAGACAGAAGGCCGGGGCCGGCATCGATGGCGCGCGGACGCACTCAGAGTCATGAAACAGCTGTAAAGCCCATGCTCACAGATATTCGGTCGCGTAATCGCGTTGGCAGATCTGGATAAGGCCGCGTGCGCTCAAACCGCTGCCGGTTTTGAGCACAGCAATGGCGGCTCGCCGCGGCGGCCGGCACCAAGAGTCAGGGGTTGATGGCCGTGATCTTGATCTGCTCCGGTGAACACTGCTCGCCGCTGCAGGCGCTGCTTATCCACACTTCGCCATCGCCAATCATGGCGCCTTCGTAGTTCACGAACAGCTGCGAATATCTTTGCTGCCTGATCGCCGCGACCACTTTCTGGTTCATGAGATCGTCGTAGAACATCAGGAACTGCCTGGGGTTGAGGATTCGGCTTTCGTTGCCGTAAAGATCCACATTCAGCGGGTAGGAAACCATGTTGGCCACGGTCTTGCGATCATCGGCTGCGACGGCATCCTGCAACTGCTCCAGAAAGCGCTGCACGGCTACGTGATCGCCGACCATCGAATCAATCTTGTGCTCATGCTGCTGGCTGTCCTGCGCATGCGCATTGCCGTAGCAGTCGCCGCTCGGGCAAGCATCACCCGGATCAAGAACACAGCCGCCTGCCAGCAACAGCAGCGAGCCGAACCAGAACCAGAAAACATGTTTCAATTTGTGCATTATCGCTCCTCGGTATTGTTTTTATGCTCAATCTTGGAGCTTCTTGCCGCCTGGCCGGTCCGGCTTTGCAGCAGATCGAGCTGATTGTAGCTCACTACAGGAATAGGACTGTAACCGTGCGCGCCGATGCTGGCTGCACGAACATTAGCCGGCATCCAAGCGCCACGGAGCAGACGCGTCAACGATTTTCGGCTTCAACCTCCAGGCTGGTGATCTCGCCGTTCGGCGTCAATGTGACTTTCACCAGCATGGGCTGGCAGCAGACGCCGCAGTCTTCGACATAGGTTTGGCTGCCCGCTGTGCAGTCGATGAGCAAGCTGGTCGGTTCGTAGCAGTACGGGCAGGTGACGGTGCGTTCTTCCTCAAGCATCGGGCAGCACCTGAGTGAGGATGGAATCCAGATAATACCAGCCGCGCTCGCTGGCGCGCAGGTTATCTGCATCGATCAGTACCAGGCCATCGTCGCTGGCCGGCGCCAAATGTTGTTGCAGCGCCGCCCAGGACAGGCCGGTACGGGTTTCATACTGTCTGCGGGTAATGCCATTTTTCAGGCGCAAGCCATTGAGTAGGAACTCGAAACGGCGCTCATCCGGTGTCAGCTCGCGTGTCTCCGTGATCACGGCGCTGCTGCCGGCGAGCTGCATGTAGGCACGCGGCCAGCGTTGCCGTGTGCTGCGGCGGATGCTGCCATCGGCGCCGGTGAGCTTGCCATGTGCGCCGGCGCCGATGGCGAGATAGTCGCCGAAAGTCCAATAATTGCGATTATGCCGACAGGCGGCGCCGGGCCGGGCCCAGGCTGAGACCTCGTATTGTTGGTAACCGTTGGCGGCGAGCGTGGCGGCGCTGGCTTCGAAGATGTCGACAATGGTGTCGTCGTCGGGGCGCGGCGGCGGGCGGTGATAAAACGGCGTGCCTGGCTCCAGGGTCAACTGGTAATAAGAGATGTGCCCCGGCGCCCTGGCAAGAATGCTGGCCACGTCGGCCGCGGCGGTGGCGGGTGTCTGGCCCGGCAGGCCGAACATCAGGTCGCAGTTCATGCGCTCGAAACCAGCGACCTGCACGGCATCGATGGCGGCCAGTGCGGCGCGCGCGTCATGCACGCGTCCGAGCTGGCGCAACGCCGCGTCATCCAGGCTTTGCACGCCAAGCGATATGCGCGTAACCCCGGCGCTGCGATAGCCGCGGAACTGGCCATGTTCCGCGGCGCCCGGATTGGCCTCCAGCGTGATCTCGCAATCGTCGGCCAGCGCTATTCGAGCTGCCACGGCTTCGAGGATGCGACCGATGGCCCGCGGCGAGAACAGGCTGGGGGTGCCGCCACCGAAGAAGATGCTGGCGAGCGGGCGCGACTCATTCGCGGGGATGGCGATTGCAAGGTCGGCAAGCAACGCGTCGACATAGTCCTGTTCGGGCATGTCGCCAAGCAGCCGATGCGAGTTGAAATCACAATACGGGCATTTGCGCACGCACCAAGGCAGGTGCACATACAGCGCAAGCGGGATGTCGGCGCGCTTGATGCGAGCTGCGGTGTTGGCGTTGGCTGCTGCTTCAGGCATCTTGTTGCAAGCGCTGCAGCAGCTGCGCCATGGCCTGGCCGCGATGGCTGATGCGGTTCTTGTGCGCCGGTGTCAGCTCGGCGGCACTGGCATTTTCGGCCGCGATCCAGAACAGCGGATCGTAGCCGAAGCCGTCCTCGCCGCGTGGTGCGCGCAGAATGCGCCCGCGCCAAACACCTTGGCAGATGATGGGGGCCGGATCACGCGCATGGCGGGTAGCGACGATGCAGCAATGAAAACTGGCGCCGCGCCTGCTGTCGGGCACTTGCTCGAGCGCGGTCAGCAGCTTGCGATTATTGGCCGCATCATCATGCGCGCCCGCATAGCGAGCCGAATAAATACCCGGCGCGCCATCCAGCGCATCCACCGCAATGCCGGAATCATCGGCAATGGCCGGCAGGCCGGTCTGCAAGGCGGCATGGCGCGCCTTGATCAGGGCGTTGTCGACGAAAGCAATGCCATCCTCGATTGCTGCGGGCACGCCAAACTCGTCCTGCGCCACGACCTGCAGCGCCAGTGGCGCCAGCAGCGCCCGCATTTCCGCCAGCTTGGCGGCATTGCCGGAGGCCAGCACCCAAGTGTCAGCCACGGCTTGCTTCCAGCGCGGCGCTTTGCATGGCGAGCAATTCCTTGATGCCTTTTTCAGCATGGCCGAGCAGGGCGTCGAATTCCTGGCGATTGAAGGCATGGCCTTCGGCCGTGCCCTGGATTTCGATGAAACCGCCGGCCTCGTTCATGACCACGTTCATATCGGTCTCGGCTTGCGAGTCTTCGGCATAATCCAGATCCAGCACCGGCTTGCCAGCGTAAATGCCGACCGACACCGCTGCCAGCTGGCCGTGAATCGGGCTGTTGCTGAGGCCGCCCTTGGCGCCGACCAGGGCTCGCATGGCATCGACCAGCGCCACATAAGCACCGGTGATGGCGGCCGTGCGCGTGCCGCCGTCGGCCTGCAGCACGTCGCAGTCGAGCGTCACCGTGCGGCTGCCGAGAGCCTTGAGATCCATGACTGCACGCAGGCTGCGCCCGATCAATCGCTGGATCTCGATCGTGCGCCCACTTTGCCTGCCGCGCGCCGCCTCGCGCGCACTGCGCGTGTTGGTGGCGCCCGGCAGCATGCCGTATTCGGCCGTCAGCCAGCCTTGATCGCGCCCGCGCAGCCACGGCGGCACGCGCTCCTCGATGCTGGCCGTGCACAGCACGCGCGTCTCGCCAAAACTGATCAGCACCGAGCCGGGCGCGTGGCGCGTAAAGCCGCGCTCGATGCTGATGGGGCGCAATTCATCGGCCTGGCGGCCGCTGGGGCGGGTCATGTTCATGGTATTGCTTGAGCATGGAAGGGGCGCAAAGTGTAACAAGTGTGGGCAGCCAAGCCACACCGGCCTGTGCTGTGCGATACTGCAGCGTCGATTCGCCACCAACAACCAATATCAGGCTCGATTATGGCACGCAGCATGACCGGCTACGCGCGCAGCGAAAGCAGCGGCCCCTGGGGCAAGCTGACCTGGGAAGCGCGCAGCGTCAATCACCGTTATCTCGATGTGCGCCTGCGCCTGCCGGAGATGCTGCGCAGCATGGAACCGGCGTTTCGGGAAGCGGCGGCGAAGCAGCTCGCGCGCGGTAAGGTCGAGCTGGATCTGCGCCTGGAGCCCGCCGAGCAGGCGCAGGCCCTGACTGTGGACGAGGTCCGGTTGCAGGCGCTGCTTGCAGCGCTGGAGCAGGTGCACCGCGCCGCGCCTGCCGCGCCGCCACCGGATCGCCTGCAAATACTGCAATGTCCCGGCATATTACAGGAGACTCCGCCGGACACCGAAGCGCTGCAAAACGCTGCACTGGAGGCACTGCGCGCGCTGCTCGCCGATTTGCAGGACATGCGCCAGCGCGAAGGCGAGCGCCTGGCTGCCATGCTGCGCGACCGGGCGACACAAATTGCCGAGCGTGCCACGGCCGCGGCCGCGCGCCTGCCCGCCGTGCAGCAGGCCTGGGAGCAGCGCCTGCGCGAACGCCTCGCCGAACTCGATGTCGTCGCCGACCCGGCGCGCCTGGAGCAGGAACTGGTGTTCACCGCCCAACGCATGGACGTGGCGGAAGAGCTGGAGCGGCTGCAAAGCCATGTCACGGCATTGGCAGAAGCCCTGAGCCGCGACGAGCCACTCGGCCGCCGGCTGGATTTTCTCATGCAGGAGTTCAACCGCGAGGCCAATACCCTGGCCTCGAAATCGCAGGACAGCGAGTTGACGGCGCATGCAGTCGAGATGAAGGTGCTCATCGAGCAGATGCGCGAGCAGGTTCAGAATCTGGAATAATTGCAGCACCATGGCAGATCAGCAGCAATCCCGTGGCCGCTTGTACGTGATTTCGGCGCCGTCCGGCGCCGGCAAGACCAGCCTCACGCATGCGCTGATCAAGCGATTGCGCAGCCGCGAGCACTGCATCCGCTTCTCGATTTCCTATACCACGCGCCAACCGCGGCCTGGCGAGCGCGATGGGGTGGATTATCATTTTGTCAGTGAAGCGCGCTTCGAAGAAATGATTGCTGCCGATGAGTTTCTGGAACATGCGCGCGTGTTCGAGCGCTACTATGGCACCGCGCGGCTCGCCACTGAACAATGGCTGGCGCAAGGCTGCGACGTGATGCTGGATATCGACTGGCAAGGCGCGCGTCAGGTGCGCCGGCACGCAGCCGACGCAGTGCTGATCTTCATTCAGCCGCCGTCACTGGACGAGCTGGCGCGCCGGCTGCGCGCGCGCGGCTCGGAAGACGAGGCCAGCGTGCTGCGCCGCCTGCGCGAAGCCGAGGCCGAGATGCAACATGCCAAAGAATATGACCATCAGGTGACGAACGACTGCTTCGCAGAGGCGCTGGCCGCGATCGTAGCGATCTTCGACGGCTCATGATTTGGCCATGAGTGCACAATAGCTTACAATCTACAAGTTAACAGTTGAAACCCGAGTGGTGCATCATGGCGCGCGTTACAGTCGAAGACTGCCTGCAGCAGATTCCAAACAAATTCAAGTTGGCAACCGCAAGCTCAAAGCGGGCGCGGCAATTGGCGCGTGGCGCGGAAGCGCATTTGCCGTGGGAGGATGACAAGCCCACGGTCATGGCGCTGCGCGAAATTGCCGAGCAGCATGTGGACTACAGCATCATGCAGGAAGCGGAGTTGCCACCGCTGCCGGCGGCCATGGATACACCGCAACCGCCGCCGGAAGAGGCCGAGGATATTGCCGAGGCCGGCTTGGCCGGCAAGGCGGATACGAAAACCGGGCAATAGCCACTACCTATGCCGGGCTCGACTTTCTTGCGGATCAGTCCGAGCCGGCCACATCCAACTGTGCTGTCGCGAGCCGCAACGAATTCAGGCCTTGCGCAAGCCGTGGGTTTGCGCGCTTGCAGCGACGAATTTGCGCGAGTAAGCCACAAATTACTTGGCCAGCCGCGTATAATGGCATAATCTTGTGGCATGGAATTGCCGCACAGCCTTAATCGTATTAAAACGACGTTACGCACGTCGCGGCTCTCGCGCGAGTACGGTATCGCTGCGCTGGCCGAGGAGCTGGCGCACTATTTGCCGGAAGAAGATATTGCCCGGGTGCGGGCCGCCTATGAGTTTGGCGAAATCAAGCACCGTGGCCAATTCCGCCAGACCGGTGAGCCTTACATTTATCATCCGCTGGCTGTGGCGCGTATTCTGGCTGACATGCGCCTGGATGCGACGACGCTGGTGGCGGCCATTTTGCATGATGTCATCGAAGACACCGACGCGGCGCGCAGCGAAGTCGAACAGCGTTTTGGCGCTGATGTCGCTTATGTGGTGGATGGCGTCAGCAAGCTGGATCGAGCTCAGTTCCACAGCCGTGCCGAGGCCCAAGCCGAGAACGTACGCCGCCTGATGCTGGCCATGACGCGCGATTTGCGCGTCATTCTGGTCAAGCTGGCGGATCGCCTGCACAACATGCGCACGCTGGCAGGCGCCAGTCGCGAAAAACGAGCGCGCGTCGCGCGTGAAACCTTGGAGATTTATGCACCGGTTGCGCGTCGCCTCGGCATCAATACCATTCGCGAAGAGCTCGAGGAGCTGGGCTTTGCCAATCTCTATCCCAACCGCTACAACGTACTCAAGCGCGCCAGCCGGTCGGTGGCCGGCAATCGGCGCACACTGTTGCGTGAAATCGAGGAGACCTTGTCGCGCGCTCTTGCTGCTGAGGGCATACATGCCCGGGTCAAGGGCCGGCGCAAGAACCTGTACAGCATTTATCGCAAGATGCAGGAAAAGCGCCGCCAGTTTCTGGAGGTGTTTGATCTTTATGGCGTGCGTGTCATCACCGAAAGCGTGGATGAGTGTTATCGCACCCTCGGCATCGTACATCATCACTATCAGCCGATTACCGAGCAGTTCAACGATTTCATTGCCAACCCGAAGCTCAATGGTTATCAGTCGCTGCATACGACCGTCATGGCACGCGGTGGCCTCAAGTTCGAGGTGCAGATTCGCACCGACGACATGAACAAGATCGCGGAAAGCGGCATTGCCGCGCATTGGCACTACAAGCTCGGAGCCGATGCCGCCAAGCTGGGCAACACCACTGCGGAGAACTGGCTGCAGGCTCTGACCGAGTTGAACCGCGACGAACGCGATTCACAGGCTTTTGTCGACAATCTGCACATGGACCTGTTCCCCGACGAGGTCTATGTGTTTACGCCCAAGGGCAAGATCATTGCCATGCCACGCGGTGCCACCTGTGTTGATTTTGCCTATGCGGTTCATACTGAGCTGGGCACGCGCTGCGTCGCAGCACGCATCGACAATCATCTGGCGCCGCTCAACAGCCAGCTGGTTTCGGGACAGACGGTCGAAATCATCACGGCAAAGCATGCGCGGCCCAATGCGGCCTGGCTGCACTTTCTGAAGACCGCCAAAGCGCGTACCGGGGTGCGCAAATATCTGAAGAATCAGCGTGCCGACAAGGCCGAGCGTCTTGGGCAGCGACTGCTGCACAAGGCGCTGGGGGATCTCGGCCTGTCGCTGCGCAAACTGCCGCGCGCGGATATAGAGCGTGGCTTGGCGGAAATGAACGAACCCGATCTGGCCACACTGTATGCCGATATCGGCCTGGGCAGGCGGCTGGCGCCACTGGTCGCGCGCCATTTTCTTACGGAAGATGTGCAAATAACCGAGGGACGACGGGCCAAGCCGCTGGAAGTGGAGGGCACTGAGGGGCTGGTGGTGGAATATGGCAAATGTTGCCATCCGGTGCCTGGCGACGCCATTCATGGTCAGGTCAGCATGGGCCGCGGGCTGGTCGTGCACCGCTTTGGTTGTGCCTACAGTTCGCGCAAGTCACCATCTGCCGATCGCGTCGAGCTGACCTGGGCGCCGGAGGTCAGCGGCGAGTTTGATGTCGAGCTGAAAGTCGTGGCACGCAACGAGCGTGGTGTGTTGGCCAGCCTGACTGCCAAATTCGATGATGGTGACTGCAATATCGAAACCGTAACCTTTCCGGATCATGGCGGGGCATTGACGACCATGCGCTTTTTGATTCAGGTGCGCGACCGCCGCCATCTGGCCAGCATGATCAAGCGCCTGCGCCGGCTTAACGCAGTGCAGAAGGTTGTGCGCTGCTGACTGTCGGGCCGGTCTTTTCAACAAGGAGCGGCAATATGAAATAATTGCTGCTCATTTGCTTTCGCTACAAGGATCAGGCCATGTCCGAAAATTCCTCCCGCCAGATTGTGACCACCGAAAATGCGCCGGCCGCCATCGGGCCGTATTCACAGGCCGTGCGCAGTGGCGACACCATCTATATTTCCGGTCAGATTCCGCTGGACCCGCATACCCAGGAGCTGGTCGAGGGCGACATCGAAGTCCAGGCGACTCAGGTTTTTGCCAATCTGGCAGCGGTTGCAACGGCCGCCGGCGCCAGCCTGCAGCAGGCGGTGCGGATCACCATTTACATGATTGACATCGACAACTTCGCTGCCGTCAACAGAGTCATGGAGCGTTTCTTCGAGGCACCATTTCCCGCGCGCGCAGCACTGGGTGTAGCTGCGCTGCCCAAAGGGGCGGCCATTGAAGCGGATGCCATTCTGGTGCTTGAACAGCCTGCATGAGTACAGCGCGTGGCGCCTTGCGCGCCACCGATGCCTGCACCCGCCTGGCCGGCATCGGCCCGAAACTGGCAGAGAAGTTGGCGACGCTGGGCATTCACTGCATCGGCGATTTGCTGCTGCACCGGCCGCTGCGCTATGAGGATCGCACCCATCTGACACCGATCGGCGCCATGCTGCCACACACTCAGGTGCTGGCGCTGGTGCGCATCGAGGCGGCCGAGGTGCGGCGCACACGCCGGCGCAGCCTGCTGCTGACGACCAGCGATGGTCGGGCGCGCCTGTGGCTGCGGCTGTTTCATTTCAGCGTGGCGCAGCAGGAACGCTTGGTGGCCGGCACTTGGCTGCGCCTGTTCGGCGAAGTGCGTGCCGGCATCTACGGCCCGGAAATGGTGCATCCTGAATATCGCATCGTCGCCAGCAAGGCCGAAGGCGAAGCATTCACTCCGGAATTGCTGCCCGTTTATCCGACCACTGCCGGCCTGAGCCAGAAACGCATCCGGCATGCGGTGGATCAGGCGCTCGCACTGCTTGCGGCGCCGGCTTTCTGGCCCGAGTATCTGCCGCCGGAACTGGCCGCCGATTTTGCTGATTACAGCAGTGTCCAGGCCCTGCATCAACTGCACCGGCCGCTGCCGGGCACTGACCTGGCGGCGTTGGCCAGCGGCCGGCATCCGGCGCTGGCGCGGCTGGCCTTTGAAGAACTGCTGGGCCACCAACTGGCTTTGCGCAACCGCCGGCAACAGATTCGGCAAGCGTTGGCGCCTGCATTTGCAAATACCGATATGCTCGCGCATTTCTTCGCCCGCCTCGGTTTTCAGCCGACTGCCGCGCAGCATCGCGTCATCGACGAAGTGAGGCGCGATCTGGCTCGTACCACGCCGATGCTGCGCCTGATACAGGGTGACGTCGGCTCCGGCAAGACCGTGGTTGCGGCCGCCGCTGCCTTGCTTGCAGCTGCCGCAGATTGGCAAACGGCGTTCATGGCGCCGACGGAGTTGCTGGCCGAGCAGCATTACGCCAGCCTCGAACGCTGGCTGCAGCCGCTGGATGTGGCAGTATGGCTGCTCACCGGGAAAAACCATGCCGATGCCGAGGCGCGGGCAGCCATCGAGGCTGGCCAGCCCGGCGTGATTGTCGGCACCCACGCACTGTTCCAGCAGGCCACGAACATCGGCCGGCTGGGCCTGTGCGTGGTCGATGAGCAGCATCGCTTCGGCGTCGATCAGCGCTTGGCGCTGCGTGAGAAGGCGGATGCAGCCGGGGTCGTGGCCCATCAGCTCATCATGACCGCAACGCCGATTCCGCGCACCTTGGCCATGAGTGCTTATGCGGACCTCGATACTTCGATCATCGACGAGCTGCCGCCCGGACGCACACCGGTTGTCACCGCCGCCATCCCCAATACGCGCCGCGAACAGGTCATCGCACGCATTGCTGCGGCAGTGCGTGATGGGCGCCAGGTTTATTGGGTCTGCACCCTGATCGAAGACAGCGACAAGCTGGAGGCGCAGGCGGCCGAGGCCACGGCGGAAATGCTGGCCGATGCCTTGCCTGACGCGCACATCGGGCTGACGCACGGACGCATGCGCGCGCTCGACAAGCAGCGCGCCATGACGGCCTTCAAGACGCAGCGGCTGGACGTGCTGGTGGCGACCACGTTGATCGAGGTCGGGGTCGATGTGCCCAATGCCTCGCTCATGATCATCGAAAATGCTGAACGGCTGGGGCTGGCGCAGCTGCATCAACTGCGTGGTCGTGTGGGCCGCGGCGCAGTGGAGAGTCATTGCGTATTGCTTTACCAGCCGCCGCTGTCGGATACGGCACGCAAGCGCCTGCGCACCATTCGCAAGACCAGCGACGGCTTCGCAATCGCGCGCGCCGATCTGGAATTGCGCGGGCCCGGGGAAGTGCTGGGCACGCGCCAGACGGGGCTGGCCAGTTTCCGCATTGCCGATTTGTTGCGCGACTTCACGCTGGTCGAGAAGGCATTGGCCTGCGCGGATGATGTGCTCGCGCGCCATCCGCAAGCAGCCGAACAGCTCATTGCCCGCTGGCTGGGTGCGGACAACAGCTATGCCGGCGTTTGAGTGGGGTTCGAGCTGTGCCCGCAGCGGGTCGCAATGGGCGCGTTGAAGCGATTGCCTGAGCGGGCGCGTGCCCGGGCATAAAAAGCCCGGCCAGGCCAGTCGAGCTGTGCCTGCCGGGCTTGTTGTCGCCGATTCCTAGTTATGCGCGTGCAAGCGCTCAGGGTGCATATCCTGCAAGTGGATATTGTTGCTGATGAAGCTATTCCGGCTGGGCCGGCGCAGGTTCAGAGCCTGGCGAATCTCATTGCGCGCAAAGCCCAGATCGGCCAGCGTCCGATCATCATGGGCCAGCAGTCTGCGCAACTGGCGGCGCTGGCGTAGGCTGGAAACCGAAAAGTGCTGATTGTGGATAATGTTTCTCATGGGCGAACTCCTTGTAATTAGTGGAAATGGGGGTGCTGTCTGCCACCTGTTGAAGCTTGTGTTATGTATTATGGGGGTGAAAACTTGTTGAATCAATCGAAAAAATCTACATTGTATTTTCAATATTATTGAATCTAAATTGTTATGTCACCATCCGCCAAAATGGCCGTTTCCTCGCCTGCGCCACTGCTGGATATCGAGGTATTGCGCAGTTTCATAATGATCGTGGAAACGGGCAGTTTCACGCGTGCCGCAGCCAGGCTTTTCCGCACGCCTTCAGCCTTGAGCATGCAAATCAAACGGCTGGAGGCAACCTTGAATGAAAAACTGTTGCTGCGTGAGGCGCGCCGTGTCGTGCCGACCCCGGAAGGGGAATTGCTGCTGAGCTATGCGCGGCGGTTGCTGCGCCTCAACGAAGAGGCGGTTGCCCGTTTCCTGGCGCCGTCGTTGGAAGGCACGGTGCGCGTGGGCACACCGGACGATGTCGGCACGCGTGTGTTGCCGCAAGCCCTGCTGCAGTTATCCCGAACCCATCCCGGCGTGCAGGTGGAGGTGGTTACCGGGCGCAGCGCAGACTTGCTTGCGCGCCAGGGCCGGTATGCGCTCGACCTGGTCCTGATCACTGTGGGCGAGCTGCATACGCCGCCCGATGCCGGCGAAATCGTGCACCGCGAGCCGTTGGTCTGGGTCGGCCTGGAGGATGGCGTGGCCTGCCGGCGCACGCCGCTGCCGCTGGCGGTGGCACGCCACGGTTGCGCCTGGCGTGCCATGGCGCTGGCGGCGCTGGATGAAGCCGGCATCGATTACCGCGTGGCTTACATGAGCGAGCATTCCGCCGCCCAGGAGGCCGTGCTTGCGGTTGATCTGGCAGTGGCGCCATTCCCGGCCAGCCTCGTGCATCGGCCGCTGCAGGTGCTGACTGCCGACACCGGCCTGCCACCATTGGGTGAATACGAGATTGCGCTCCTGCGGCGCGGCCGAGCGGGCCCGGCCGGCGATGTGCTGGCGGATTATATCGTCGACGCGTTTCGCGCATTTGCGCAGTAAACAGGTGCTGAGGCGGACGTTCAGGCGCGCGCAATGCACCAGACTTGTACCGAGGCCGCGCCATTGTGCCTGAGCGCCTGAGCCAGCGCGTCTGCCGTATGGCCGGTGGTCACGACATCATCCACGATGGCGATGTGGCGATTGCAGCAGCTGCTGTCGGCTGCAAACGCGGCATGCAGATTGTGCTGGCGCTGGCTTGCCGGCAAGGTCATTTGCGGCGCCGTGTCGCGGATGCGCCGGGCCAGGTGAGGTGTTACCGGCAGCTGCAGCGCACGTGCTGCGTGGCGGGCGAGCAACGTCGCCTGATTATAACCGCGTTGGCGGTAGCGGCGAGGGTGCAGCGGCGTCGGCACAATGCTGTCGGGCAGGGTGGGTGCGCTACTGGTGATGCGCTGGGCAAGCAGACTGCCGAGCGCTCTTGCATGTGCCAGACGGCGGTGAAATTTCAGTTGCGTAATCAACCAATCCACGGGTGTGGCATAGGCGAAGGCTGCAATGGCGGCGTCAAAACGAGGCCGCTGCAGGCAAGCGGAGCAGGGCGCGTCGGCGCCGGCCGCGGGCAACGGCAAGGCACAATTGCGGCAGGCGTGCTGCTGCCATGGCAAGTCGGCCACACAGCCTTCGCACAGGTCGAGCGCAAGCGAGGCGGGCGCGTGACACAGCAGGCATTTGGGGGTGAATACAGTGTTACGTATTGCTCTTGTCCAGTTGGTCACTGCTGCGGGCCAAGTAATGAAGGGACTGACATTTTACTGCGGTTCAAGCTCTGTTGCCGTTACATGCACAACGAGTGGCCAGGATAACCAGGCCCAATGGATGAGGCGCTTGCAGCAGCCAAGCCACGAGAACGGCCCGCTCAAGCAGGCACTGCCGGTGCCGCAAAATGTAGTGCGAATGCTCGCGCGCTGCGGCCTAATGTTTGCCAGAACAGGGCCGATTGCCATAGACTGCATGGCAGAGGTGAGAGCTGATGCCTAGTCAAGTCAGCAGCAGTGGACCAGCACGAAGGTTGGTGATTGCGCCCAACGCTTCGCTGTCCGTGGCGTATGCGCAATGGTTCTTTGTTGTCATGTGTGCCTTCGGTATTATCATAGGCGGCATTCTGACTTGGCGAGGCTTGTGGCTGGTCTGGCCGTTCGTTGGTCTGGAATTGGGGTTGCTTGCTCTTGGCTTGTACCTGAGCATGCGTAACAATAACTATCGTGAAGTCGTTTCTGTTTATGAAGATGTCATCGAGGTGGATGCGGGGCGTGGCCGCCCGGAGAGGCATTGGGAGTTTCCGCGCTTGCTGACCCAGGTGCAGCTGGAGCCCGGCCAAGCCCGCAATAGCCCGACACGCCTGCTTGTTACGCGTTATGGCAAGGGTTGTGAATTGGGGCGCTGCCTGACTGACGAAGAGCGTGAAGACGTGGCTGCGCGCCTGCGAAGCTGGGTACGCACACCCGAGTTGGTTTCGGAGTAAACGCATACACAGCGCAGCGAGAAGTGTTGCTTAGAGAATGAATATGAAGAAGATCATTGCTATATTCCGGTCAGCCGCAATAATGCCGGCGATGTTGTTCGCCGTGCCGGCATATGCCGACTGGCAGGTGAACATGTCCAAGGGCGTGACCGACATGACCCATGAGGTATGGAACTTGCACATGCTGATCTTCTGGATTTGCGCGGCGCTTGGCATCGGCGTCTTCGGCGCCATGCTCTATTCCATCATCCGCCACCGCAAGTCACGCGGCTTTGAGGCGGCCAAGTTTCATGAGTCCACGGCAGTTGAAATCACGTGGACGATCATCCCGTTCATCATCCTCATATCGGTTGCGATTCCTGCAGCCGGCACGCTGCTCAAGCTGGAGGATGCGCGGGATTCCGATCTCTCGATCAGAGTGACCGGCTACCAGTGGCTGTGGGAGTATGAATATACCGAGTCAGGGGTGCACTTTTATAGCCGGCTGGGTGATGCCAGTACGCGCGCCCGACTGCCGGACACGGGTGTTTCGATAGACGACGTCGATCATTACCTGCTTGAAGTCGATAACCGCCTGGTGGTGCCGAAAGGAAAGAAGGTCAGGCTGCTGATTACTTCCGGCGACGTCATACACTCGTGGTGGGTGCCCGAATTGGCAGGCAAGAAGGACGCCATTCCGGGCTATATCAATGAATTGTGGTTCAATGCCAACGAGACGGGCATTTATCGCGGCCAGTGTGCCGAACTGTGTGGGCGCGACCACGGCTACATGCCGATCGTGGTGGAAGTGGTCGAGCAGGATGAATTTGAGCAGTGGGTCGCCGAGCAAACTGCAGATAAGGAAGGTGGTGAGACCTAAAATCCTGCCTTGGCCGGATCAGCACCTAGCCTGTCCGGCACGCAGACAGCATGCAGACCAGGATAATTGCCAACAATGTTCAACCCTTCAGCACTACAATCATTAGCGAGCTTGCCGGAGCAGCGGCCAGGAGTTAAATCATGAGTACAGTGAGTCCCGACATCCATGATGATGAGCACCATGGCCCGGCAACCCTCAAGGATGGCATCGGCAAATATGCCATGCGCTGGATCTCGACCACCAACCACAAGGATCTGGGCACGTTATATCTGCTCTTTTCCGGGTTGATGCTGATTGTTGGCGGCATATTGTCGCTCGTCATTCGCGCCGAACTGTTCGCACCGGGAATTCAGGTCGTCGATCCGGGCTTTTTCAACCAGGCCGTGTCCCTGCATGGCCTGATCATGATCTTCGGCGGCATCATGCCGGCCTTCGTCGGCCTGGCCAACTGGATCGTGCCGATGGAGATTGGCTGTCCCGATCTGGCCATGCCGCGGGTCAACAACTGGGCGTTCTGGCTGTTGCCGTTCGCTTTGTTCACGCTGATCGCCACGCTGTTCATCGAGGGCGGCCCGCTGGCTTCCGGTTGGACCATGTATCCGCCGTTGTTCCTGCAAACCGGCTATTCGCTGGCCTTTACCGTGTTCGTCATTCACATGACCAGCGTGTCCTCGATTGCCGGCGCCATTAATATCATCGTCACCATTCTGAACATGCGCACGCCAGGTATGTCGCTGCTCAGAATGCCGCTGTTCGTGTGGTCCTGGCTGGTGACGGCCTTCCTGTTGCTGGCCACGATCCCGGTGCTGTCCGCTTCGGTGACTTTGCTGCTCACGGATGGCTACTTCGGCACGACCTTCTTCAGTGCGGCCGGCGGTGGCGATCCGGTGCTGTTCCAGCATATCTTCTGGTTCTTCGGCCACCCTGAGGTCTACATCATGATTCTGCCGGCGTTCGGCATTGTCTCGATGATTATTCCAACCTTCGCCCGCAAGAAGCTGTTCGGCCATGATTCCATGGTCTATGCGCTGGCCTGCATCGCGCTGCTGAGCATGATCGTCTGGGCGCATCACATGTTTGCCGTCGGTCTGCCGGTTTCCGCCGAACTGTTCTTCATGTTCGCAACCATGCTGATCTCGGTGCCCACCGGGGTGAAGATCTTCAACTGGGTGGCGACCATGTGGCGCGGCTCGATGACATTCGAGACGCCGATGTTGTTTGCCCTCGGCTTCGTCGTCATGTTTGCCATCGGCGGCTTCTCCGGATTGATGATGGCGCTGGTGCCGGTCGACTTCCAGTACCACGACACGTATTTCATCGTCGCCCACTTCCATTACGTGCTGGTGCCGGGTGCACTGTTCTCCATCATCGGTGCCATCTATTACTGGATACCGAAATGGTCCGGCGTGATGTACAACGAGAAACTTGGCCAGATTCACTTCTGGTGGAGCGCCGTCTGGATCAACGTGATTTTCTTCCCGCAGCACTTCGTGGGCCTGGCCGGCATGCCGCGCCGGATTCCCGACTATGCGTTGCAGTTCGCCAATTTCAACATGGTTTCATCCATTGGCGCCTTCATGTTCTTCATTGGCCAATTCATATTCCTGTACAACATGTACCAGTGCATGCGCGGCGCGGGCAAGAAAGCTACCGATCGCGTTTGGGAAGGCGCACATGGGCTGGAATGGACTGTGCCCTCACCGGCGCCTTATCACACGTTTGAAACGCCGCCTGTGCTGGAAGAAAGTGAGATTGTCTGATGTCGCAACGGCGCCGCAATATTGTACTCGCCTTGATACTTGCGGGTGTGGCGGTGGCTGTGTATGTCGCCTTCTTTTATCAGATGGTGACCACTTAAAATAATACACGCCGCTCTATGGCGGGTGGCGCCGGTGCGCGCCACCCGTTCGGGATAATAGCTGATACGTAGATTAAGAAGGACCTGTGCAATGGCCACGTCAACCAACACCGAGCATAAGTATTTCGTACCGGAACCGGTGCCCTGGCCGTTTCTTGTCACTGCCGCCTTGCTGCTGGCCGCCGTCGGAGCAGCAATATGGATGAATGGCGCGAGCACCATCGGCGCCTATATCAGTGCAGCCGGCACGCTCTTTCTGTTCGCCATGGTGTTCATGTGGTTTCGTGGCGTCGTCAATGAAAGTGTGGCCGGTGTTTACTCCACGCAGGAGGACATGACTTATCGCATCGGCATGATGTGGTTCATTTTTACTGAAATCATGTTCTTCGGCGCCTTTTTCGGCGCCCTGTTCTACGTTCGCGTACTGTCCATACCCTGGCTATCCGGAAGCGGCAACGAGTTCGTCACCCACTTTTACCTGTGGCCGGAATTCGAAGGCGGCTGGCCGAGCAATGGGCCGGGCATCGTTGGCGGTGAGTTCTCGACTGTGCCGCCATGGCAGCTGCCGTTGCTGAATACCATTTTGCTGCTGACGTCATCTATAACCGTGACCTGGGCGCACTGGGGACTGAAGGATGATAACCGCACCAAGCTCAACATTGGCCTGGCCGCGACCATTCTGCTCGGCTTGTTCTTCCTGTTCTTTCAAGCGACAGAGTACATCGAAGCCTACAAGGAGCTGGGGCTGACCCTGGGTTCTGGCGTCTATGGTTCGACATTCTTCATGCTCACCGGGTTCCATGGCATGCACGTGACCCTGGGCACGATCATGCTCATTGTTATCCTGTTGCGTTCACTCAAGGGGCATTTCAGCCCCAACGATCACTTTGGTTTTGAGGCCGTATCCTGGTATTGGCACTTCGTGGACGTGGTCTGGCTGTGCCTGTTTGTATTCGTGTATATACTCTGACGCCTGTTGTTTTGCTGAGAGGGCTCTGTGGCGGTTGCTGCGAGATGGTCGGCAATGCCTCAGGGCCGCAGGCCGTGCGGATGAAGCCAGCCGCTGAAGAAGGCGATAACTAAGAATACGACCAGCGCCAGCGAAATCACGATACGCCAGGTGAGGGCGCGGACTGTGCGTTTCTCATCACTCGTGTCTCGGACAAGGTAAAACAGTCCCGAGCCGAGCGAGCCGATGATGGCCAAGAGAAACCCAATGACTAGAAACTTGCTCATATGCGTATAGGGCGGTATCGATTTGTGCCCCCGTGGTGGGGTGTCGCCGCCATGCTGGTGTGCGTGATAGTATTCGTGCTGGCCGGAATCTGGCAGCTGCAACGCGGCCAAACCAAGGCAAGCATGCTAACGCAACGCGAGGCCGCGAGCAAAGCCCCGGCGCGCGCCTTCTTGCCGGCTCTGGCCGAGCAACAGGAAACTCTCGACACACTTTATGGCAAAAAGTACAAGGCGCGTGGCCACTATGATTCGGCTCATCAGATTCTACAGGATAATCAGGTGTTCGCGGGGCGTGCCGGCTATCATGTCTGGACACCGCTTATATTGGCAGATGGACGCCGCCTGCTGGTGGACCGCGGCTGGATATCACGTGGTACGGGTGGGCGCGCTCAGCCGCCGGTACCGCCGGCCCCGTCTGGTCTGATGGCCGTTCAAGGCCGTTTTCGAGCGTTGCCCGAGCCGGGGTTGCGGCTGGGCCAGCCGCCGCCATGCAAGCCTACGACCTGGCCGCGCATATTGAATTATCCCACTATAGAAACAGTTCGCTGCCTTTATCCCGCAGCCGTGATCAATGGCCTGTTGTTGTTGGACGAGGATGCGGCGCATGGTTTTGAGCGCAACTGGCAGCTCGATATCGGCGGCATGTCGCCCGCCCGGCACTACGCCTATGCCGCACAGTGGTTTGCCTTGGCGGCCGCCGTTATCGTGGTTTTTTTCGTGGTCAACATGAAGCGTATACGATGAACCGCAGAAATCTCGCGCGTCTTAAATTGCTGGGCGTATTCATGGTATTTCTGGGCCCGCTGGGCCTGTCCTATTTCCTGTACTACGGGCTGGATGGCATGGGCCTCAGTGCTTCCGCCAATCACGGGCAGCTGCTGCAGCCGGCCGAGCGCTTGCCGGAACTGGCCTTGGAGGATGCCGAGGGGGCGGTCTCGTCCAATCGGGTGTTCTCCGAAAAATGGTCTATTCTGCAGGTGGCCGCCGAGGGCTGTGACGACGCCTGCCAGCTCAGCCTGGAGCGGACGCGCCAGATCTGGGCGCTGCTGCATACCAAACGCAGCCGCGTTCAGCGTGTCCTGTTTCTTGCTGATGAAGACGCAACGAAATTTGCCGAACAGCCGCGGCTGGAAGTTTATCGCGGCAATCTGGCGCCGTTGCTGGAGGTCATCGCGGAGCACGATGCACAGCGCCCTGGCGCCGTTTATCTGATTGACCCGCTGGGCAACTGGGTCTTGTATTACCCGCCTGAGCAGGACGGCGAAGGTTTGTATCGCGACATCCGCCATTTGTTGAGCGTATCGCACATCGGCTAGGGGACTGTGGCAGCATGTTTTTTCGGATTAATGTGCTGGCAGTGCTGCTCGCCTTCGCGGTGGTCATGCTGGGGGCTTATGTACGTCTGTCCGATGCCGGGCTGGGTTGCCCTGACTGGCCGGGTTGTTACGGTTACATTCAGGTACCGAGCTCGGCTCAGGACATCGCGTCGGCCAACGCGGCCTATCCGGAAAGAGAGTTTGTCGCCCACAAGGCCTGGAAGGAAATGGTGCATCGCTATTTCGCCAGCGGGCTGGGGCTGCTTATTCTGATAATGGCGTTGCTGACTCTGCGGCGCAGTGCGGCGGCCAGGATTCCGCGCCTGCTGCCCTGGGGGCTGCTGGGCCTGGTCATCCTGCAGGGCCTGCTCGGCATGTGGACCGTGACGCTGCTGCTGAAACCCTTGATTGTCACCCTGCACCTGCTTGGCGGCATGGCAACATTATCGTTGCTGGCATTATGCCTGCTGCGCAACAAGGGCGTTGCCAGTGGCTGGCAGGCTAGGGCGCACAGCTGGCTGCGCCTTGGTGCCGGAGTTGCATTGCTGCTGCTGGTCGGACAAATATCCCTGGGCGCCTGGACGTCGAGCAACTACGCGGCCCTGGCCTGCCCGGATTTTCCGACTTGCCAGGGTTATTGGTGGCCGCCGACCGATTTCAGCACGGCCTTCACGCTCTGGCATGGCCTCGGCATCGACTATGAACATGGTATTCTCGACAGCGTGGCGCGGGCCACGATCCATTGGACTCATCGCTTGGGTGCAGTCGTGATTGCCGTCGTCATGGCGCTGCTGAGCATCTGGTTATGGCGCACGAGCCATGCCGATCATCGTTGGCGGCGCCTGGCCCTGGCGCTGCTGGCGGCAGTGACGGTGCAGATTGGTTTGGGCATTGCCATTGTCGAGTTGCACTTGCCCTTGTCGCTCGCGGTCGCCCACAATGGCGGCGCTGCCCTGTTATTATTGGTCTTGGTGTTGATCAACCATGCGGTTTGGAGCGCCCGAAACAATGAACGGATCGAGTGAAGCCACTGCGCTCGAAGAGTTGACGCTTGCGCAGCGTTTGACGGACTATTACGAGTTGTGCAAACCGCGCGTGGTGATCCTGATCGTGTTCACCGCCATGGTCGGCATGTTCCTGGCCACCCCCGGCATGGTGCCCATTCCGGAGCTGGTGTTCGGCACTTTGGGCATTGGCCTGATGGCCGCATCGGCGGCGGCGGTCAATCAGATGATCGATCGCAAGGCCGACGCGCGCATGGCGCGTACCTGCGGGCGGCCGCTGGTCACGCGTCACCTGACGCTGGGCCAGGCCATCCGTTTTGCCATTGCCATCGGCCTGCTGGGCATGGCCATCCTGTACTTCCTGGTCAATCCGCTCACCGCCTGGCTGACGTTGCTGGCGCTGATTGGCTACGCCGGCATCTACACCATGTACCTCAAGCGCGCCACGCCGCAGAACATTGTCATTGGCGGCGCCGCCGGCGCCGCGCCGCCAGTTTTGGGCTGGGCGGCGGTGACCGGCACCGTGAGCATCGAGTCGCTGGCGCTGTTTCTGATCATCTTCATCTGGACACCGCCGCATTTCTGGGCGCTGGCCATCGAG
>DATGUT010000213.1:0-3560 GCA_035301185.1 Salinisphaeraceae bacterium | reverse complement strand
GACTGCAGGGCCATTGAAACTCAATCCCCCGGAGGTACAAAGACCAACCCCGCCAACCCCGCTGATAGCGTGGCAGCAGCCAGTCCGACAAGGCCTGTCTGTTCATTTGCTACATGGCATTACCCTCGTATGGTTGAAATGGATTTAAAGGCATCCGAAATCAATAGAGCAACTTCTATGCCACAATGGCAAGCTATTGTTATGTTGAATGTTTTATGTTTTTGACAATGCCGGTCAGACGGATGTGGAAGAAATTCCGACACATGGGCAGATTGCCAGGGCGGGCACATAACGAGCTACATGCATGTAAGGCAATGTGTTGATGCAATTTGCGCGGCGCAAAGCAGCCATGATTGGGCATTTGCGCAGTGTAAAATTTACCGACGACAGTGCCGCCGGAGGCCGCCGCTGTGCGGATCGGGAAATGCGAAAAAGGCTCTAGTGATGGAAGTGGCGCATGCTGGTGAACAGCATGGCAATGCCGGCTTCGTCGGCGGCGGCGATGACTTCGTCATCGCGGATCGAGCCGCCGGGCTGGATGACGGCGGTGATGCCGTTTTCGGCAGCCGTGTCTAGGCCATCGCGGAACGGGAAAAAGGCGTCCGAAGCCATCACCGAGCCGGCAACCGTGAGACCGGCATCCGCGGCCTTCAGCCCGGCGATGCGGGCGGAATCCACGCGGCTCATCTGGCCGGCGCCGATGCCGATGGTCTGGTTGTCGCGGGCGTAGACGATGGCATTGGACTTGACGAACTTGGCCACCTGCCAGGCAAACAGCAGATCACGCATTTGCGCATTGTCCGGCTGTGCCCGGGTGACCACCTTGAGCTTGTCCTTGGCCAGCAGTTGCGTGTCGGGGTCCTGCACCAGCAGGCCGCCGGCAATGGGTTTGATGGCGAACCCGCGAGAATGGCCCCGCGACCAGTCGCCGAGTGTCAGCACGCGCAGGTTCTTTTTTTCCTGCAGCACTTGCAGCGCCGCAGCGGAGACGCTGGGGGCGAGGATGATCTCGGCGAATTGATTGGCGAGGATCTGCCGGGCAGCGGCCACGTCCAGTTCACGATTGAAGGCGAGAATGCCGCCAAAGGCCGACACCGGATCGGTGGCGAACGCCCGCAGATAGGCGCTGGCCAGGTCGGTGCCGGTGGCTACACCGCAGGGGTTGGCGTGCTTGACGATGACGCAGGCGGGCACGTCGGTGAAAGCCTGGATGCAGGCCAGCGCGGCATCGGCATCGGCCAGGTTGTTGTACGACAACGCCTTGCCCTGGTGCTGGTGCGCGCGCACCAGATCAGGTATGGCGGTTTCATCATTGGCATAAACCGCAGCGCGCTGGTGTGGGTTTTCGCCGTAGCGCAGCTCCTGCTGCTTGCGATAGTGGCTGCCGTAATGCTCCGGCAGGGCGGATTCCGCTGCCGTTGGCGCACCGATGCCGGCCAGATAGTTGCTGATGGCGCAATCATAGGCGGCGCTGTGGGCAAAGCCGGCCCGTGCCAGGCGCTGGCGCTGTTGCGGGCTGACAGCGCCGTTGTTGGTGCGCATCTCGGCGAGCACGCCGGCATAGTCGCCGGCATCGACCAGCAGCGTGACGAAGGCGTGATTCTTGGCCGCGGCGCGCAGCATGGCCGGGCCGCCGATATCGATGTTTTCGATTGCCGCAGTGTAATCGCAGTCCGGCGCGGCGATGGTTTTTGCGAACGGGTAAAGATTGACCACGACCAGGTCGATCGGCGCGATGCCTTGCGCCGCCATGTCCGCATCGTCAACCCCGCGACGGGCGAGAATGCCGCCGTGAATCTTCGGATGCAGGGTCTTGACCCGGCCGCCCATGATTTCCGGTGCGCCGGTGTAGGCGGCCACCTCCAGCACTTCGATGCCGGCCTCGCGCAGCACGCGTGCAGTGCCGCCGGTCGACAGGATCTCGACATTGAACTCGGCCGCCAACGTGCGCGCGAGTTCAACCACGCCGGTTTTGTCGGAAACACTGATCAGGGCGCGGCGAATGGGAGCGTAGTCGGTCACGATGGTTTCACGAATTGGGCTGTTGGGCGCTGGCGTGCATCATCGGCCGGCGCAGTGCCGGTGAATGCCCGGCGCATCAGGGGCGGATGTCGTAATTGCGTAGTTTTTTGCGCAGGGTCGCACGGTTGATGCCCAGCACCTCAGCGGCGCGTGTTTGATTGCCGCCGCTATAGGCAAGCACGCGCTCCAACAACGGTTTTTCAACCTGCTCCAGCACCATGTGGTACATATTGTTGGGCGGCGCGCAGCCGTTCAGAGAGTCGAAATACCGATCCAGGCTGGCGCTGACGTAATGGCTCAGCGGTTGGTTCGCGGTGTCGGAGTCGGGCTGCTGCATGCTGCTGGCGTGGTTGCTCGGAGAATGCTGGGACATGGATAAGCTCTGACTATAACCGTATTGCGCGCGACTAGAAAGTCGTGCCGTTGTCGGAATCGGTGCAGGGTCTGCGCGTGGCGTCCAGGCGGACCCAGCCATCCTGTTGAGCTGGCGGCGCAAAGCAAAATTGTGCGGCATA
This sequence comes from Salinisphaeraceae bacterium, assembly GCA_035301185.1. Lineage (GTDB taxonomy): Bacteria > Pseudomonadota > Gammaproteobacteria > Nevskiales > Salinisphaeraceae > DATGUT01. The sequence goes on along the minus strand of DATGUT010000213.1, from coordinate 1,023 downwards.
GGCCGCTTCGACAGACGCAATTTGGCGCGCCAGCAGACCAGACAACAGCAACCGTCCGCCGCTGCGCGTATGGCGCGCCAACAGGGTGGCCAGCTCGATCAGCGGCCGAGCCAGGATATTGGCCAGCACAAGGTCGTATTCAGCCGCTTCCAAAGCGTCGGGGGAGGCCGTACGGATGCGTTCTGCCACGTTATTCTGCGCGGCATTGGCGCGGGTCGCGCTGAGCGCCTGGGGGTCAATGTCAACCGCCACCACCTGAGCTGCGCCCAGGCGCGCGGCGGCAATGGCCAGGATGCCGGAGCCACAACCATAATCGAGCACGGTGCAGTCGCGCACATCCGCCTGTGCCAGCCAGTGCAGGCACAGTGCGGTGGTCGGGTGGGTGCCGGTGCCGAAGGCCAGTCCCGGATCGAGGCGAATGATGATTGCGTCGGCCGCGGCCTCGACCGATGCGCCGTGTGGCGCCACCCAGAGGCGGCCGCCGAAATGCGTGGGCGGATGATGAGCGCGCCAGGCATCGGCCCAGTTCTGCTCGGACAAATGGCCGACTTCGATGACGACATCCGCGCCCAGGGCCTGCCTTAGGGCCTGAGTAATGGCCGCCAGCGGCGCCGCCTGTGCAAACAGGCCAACGACCTGCGCCGCGGTAAAGTCCGGATGCGCGGCCGGCGCCTGCTCCACGGTGGGTGTTGCGCCGGCATCGACAATACTGATCGCGATTGCCCCGCAGTGCTCGAATACGGCCTCGGCCAGCCCGGTACGGGTCGTGGCGACTGTAATTCGATGCCACGCGGCGGCGTCGGGTACGTTGCTCATATGCTGCCGCCGCGCAGCTTTTCCTCGAGATAATGGATGGACACGCCGGCTTCGATGTGCTGCGGATCGTTGATGATGTCCTGATGCAGCGCAATGTTGGTGTCGATGCCCTCGATCACCAGCTCCGCCAGCGCCATGCGCAGCCGGGCGCGAGCTGCATCGCGATTCTCGCCGTAGGCGATCAGCTTGCCGATCAGGGAATCGTAA
>DATGUT010000212.1:0-4960 GCA_035301185.1 Salinisphaeraceae bacterium | reverse complement strand
TCTCTGCTGCAGTTTCTAACATGGATATCTCCTCATGATGATGTTTGAAGAATTAAATCAGCCGGCGCCCGCCAGATCAATCAGGATCTTCAATTCGGCACCAGTCGGGTCGAGCAGCACATCAAAGCCGTGCTCAACCGCCGCGGCAAGCTCTGTCGTCTGCCAGCATGCTTGGCGCAGCGCCTGCGGCAATTGGCCGCCGCAATCGTGCCTGCATCTCCAGCATGGTCACTCCACACGCGTGCCGGCTCCATTGCTCCGCTGAATCGCTATACTACGCGACAAACTCGTTGAGCAGACACTTTGCAATGCGCTTTCTCGAACACAAGATTCCGCCACCCGTGGTAACCATCGTCGCCATCGTGCTCATGTGGCTGCTGGCGCGGGCCACACCCTTGTTCAGGATGGATAACCCTTTTCGTTACGAGCTTGCCATTGTGCTGATTCTGTTGGGCGTGCTCGTGTCGTTTCTCGGCATGCGCGAGTTCACGCGCCATGCCGCATCCTCGGACCCACGTCATCCGGACCGAACCGACGTGCTGGTGACGTCGGGGATTTATCGGCGCACGCGCAATCCGATGTACCTGGGCCTTGCCATAGCGCTGTGCGGCATCGCCTGGTATTTGTCCAACCTGTTGACGGTCATCGTCATCGGCGCGTTCATGATTTACCTGACCTATTTCCAGATCCTGCCCGAGGAACGCGTGCTCGCCAGCAAATTCGGCGAGCCGGGCGCCGCTTACCTGCAGCGCGTGCGCAGATGGATATAGCCGCCAACGGGCAATAACGGGCAATGCATCAGCGCAGCTCCACCTTGACTGCCAGGGGCAGCTGCATACTCCGGCCGTGCCCTGCAATCCCGCCAAGGCCGAGTTCGTCGTCCTGCGCCTGCACTTCGATCTGGCCCAGCGCTTGCCATTGCCCTGGTGTCAGCAGCAGCGTTGTGGCTGCGCCCTGCGTGTCGATGTGCCCGCCGCGATCGCGTCTGGCAAAGCGTTGCTCGATATGCAGCCGCACCCGATTGTCGCCAACGATCTCGGCTGTCGCCCAAATCCCCTGCTGCAGATTGACCAGCACGGGATAATAACCACCGGCCGCCGCAATCAGGCTGCCCTGGGTGATGCTCACGGCATGCCCGGACAAGGCTTGGATCATATAGCTTGACTCGCTCTGCTGCCGGCGGCTGCCGCCTTCGATGATCACGCCACGGCGCCCGGCACGAATGCCACCATCCCGCTCTATGGCCGTTGCATGACGGCGCAGATAAATCGACACGGTGCGCGGCTGCGAGGGCAGTTGCGCCAGCAGCTCGCGAATGCGCGCCACCGCCTCGTCGTCGGCCTTGATGATCAGCCTGCCCTGGTAAGCCTTGACGTAACCGCCCTGCCCGACCAGCGGCTCGATGACCGGCACCAGCGCCTCGGCATTGGCATGCGCAATCACGTGTACGGAGGCAGCGGCGGGCACGGCAAGGCCAAGCCAGCAAATTGCCAGCAGTAGCAACAAGCATCGATACTTCACCATGGACATCCTATTGTTGACCTTGCCTCCAGGGATCATCGAGTTCGCCGGCTCGCTTGCAGCATTTGAGCACAACGCCTTGCGCTTTGCATGCCTCAGGTCAATCGCAAAACAACGGCGGCAAACGTACAATACAAGACACGCCGGATGCGCTCGGGTCCGCGCAGGCCGGCACAGCCCAGTCCAACCCATTTCAATCCAATTGGACCATTCATGGCCCACGCAACCCTCAATGGCATTAGCATGACTTCCAGCAATCCCATCGCCGTCATTGCCAATCGCGATCACCCCGATGCCCAGATCTTGTTGACGACAGCCGCGCGACAGTGGCGCACGGCCGGGCATGCGGTGGTCGGCCTGGTGGCCGCAGACGATACTTCCGGCGGCCCTTGCAGTGCCGGCCATTTGTATGACATCGCCTCGGGCAAGCAGTACTCCATCCAGCTCGAACAGACACCGCCCGGCACGTCCTGCCACCTGGACAACGGCGGCGTGGCGGATGCCGGCGCCGCCATCCCCGCGCAAATAGACACGGCCGATGTCGTCATCCTCAGCAAATTCGGCAAGCTGGAGAGCCAGCAGCAAGGGCTGTGGCCAGCATTTGCCGCGGCCATGGCGGCCGGCAAGCCGGTGTTGACGACTGTATCCGACAAGCACGAAGGCGCGTTCAAGGCATTCGCGCCGACGGCCGTCTGGCTGGATGCCGCGCAGCCAGCAATCAAGCAATGGTGGCACTCGCTGCAGGCTTGAGCATTTTCTGCACGAGTCACGCATTCGCCACCGGACCCTTGGCTGAAGCGAGCGCCCATGTTCGGCATTCACGATTTCCTGCTCTTTCTTGCCGCCGCCTTGCTGCTCAACATCACGCCGGGCGCGGACATGCTGTACACCCTGAGCAGCAGCGCCGCGGCCGGCACCCGCGCGGGCATTCTGGCGGCGCTGGGCATTTTCACCGGCACTCTGTTTCACATTGCCTTCGCAGTGGCCGGGCTGTCCGCGCTGCTGGCAGCTTCGGCCACGGCCTTTGCGCTGGTGAAATACGTCGGTGCTGCCTATCTGGTGTATCTCGGCATCAGGCTGTTGCTGCAGCCAAGCGGCCGCACCGCGCCAGCCACGACGCCGGATGCGCGTAGAAATCTGGTCCAGGTGTTCCGCCAAGGCGTGTTGATCAACCTGTTCAACCCCAAGATAGCGCTGTTCTTTCTTGCCTTCCTGCCGCAATTCATCGACACTGACAGCACGCAAAGGGCGCTGGCATTTCTGCTGCTGGGCCTGACCTTCAACTGCAGCGGCGCCTGCGTCAACAGCATCGCCGCCTGGTTCGCCTCTTCCGTCGGACGGCGCATGCAAGGCGCGAGCCGCCCGGCCTGGTGGCTGAAAAAGACTGCCGGCGGCCTATTCATGGGTCTTGGCATCAGGCTTGCCTTCAGCCAGGGCTGAGGGCATGGCGCCGTGCCTGTGTTGCTCTGACCCATGCATTGCCAGTTCCTGAGCTGTGCCGAGTTGTTCCAGCACAGGTCATAGACAATGCTGGCGAAGACATCGTGTTTCATCCCGGAGCAATGGCGCGGGCGTCATCCTCTTGCCGGATTACGCAGGGCGCACCCGCGTGAGCGTGATCAAGCCGAGGCCAAACAGCAGCAACACCGACAGAATCGACAGGCGGGCGCTGCCGGTGGCGGCGGCTGTGACGCCGACCAACAGCGGGCCGATGATGGCGGCGAACTTGCCCATCATGTTGTAAATGCCGAAATACTCGCCGGCCTTGTTGGGATCGATCAGGCGCGCGAAATACGAGCGCGACAGCGACTGCACGCCACCTTGCACCAGGCCGATGATCGCAGCCATGACGTAGAACTGCCAGGCATGCGCCATGAAATAACCCCAGGCGGTGACTGCCGCATACACGGCCAAGCCCAGGTAAATGGCCTTTTTCGTGTCCCAGCGCTCGCCGAGATAGCCGAAGGCGACAGCGGCCGGGAAACCAATGAACTGCACCAGCAGCAGTGCCGTGATCAGGTGGGTCGAGGAAAAACCCAGATTGAGCCCAAAATCGACCGCCATGCGGATGATGGTGTGCACGCCGTCGATGTACAGCCAATAGGCGATCAGAAACAGCAGGATTTGGCGCTCGCCGAGAATGCGCCGGCCGGTGGCCGTCAACTGCCGCAGGCTGGCGGCGACGGCACGGCCTGCAGATTGCGGCCTGGCGCCTGCGGTTTCATGCACCTGCCAAAACAGCGGCAGGGAAAACACCGCCCACCAAATGGCCACGGAAAGAAACGACCAGCGCACCGCGGCGGCACGCCCAGCAAGGCCGAACGTGTCCGGCGCCAGTGTCATCCAAACGTTGAGCGCCAGCAGCAGGCCGCCGCCAAGATAGCCCAGGCCATAGCCGAGCGCGGAGACGCGATCATAGGCATGCGCTGGCGCGACATCGACGAGCAGACTGTCGTAGAACACGGTGCCGAGGAAAAAGGCAACCGAGCCGAGCACGAACAGCGTCAGCGCGACCAGCCATTGCCCTTGGCCGGCCACGAACAAACCGGCCGTGGCCAGCACGCCAACACCCGTAGTCCAGGCGAGAAACATTTTCTTGCGCTGGCCGTAATCGGCAATGGCGCCAAGCATGGGCGCCAGCAACAGCACGATCAAGCTGGCAACAGAGCTGCCGACACCAAGGCGCAGGGTGCTGACGGCATCGGCCTGTCCCGCATGCCAGAAGGACTTGAAGAAGATCGGGAAGAATCCGGCCATGACGGTGGTGGCAAACGTGGAATTGGCCCAGTCATAGCCAGCCCAAGCCCAGCGTGCGCGGGTGTCACCATCGATCGGCAACCATGTCGACAGCCGTGGTTGTGAGCTCATTCGCTGAATGGCTGCACGCGCCGCGACAGCAAATAAGCATCTTCACGTCCATGCTTTGCCGGATAATAATCCGGCCGCTTGGCGATGCGCCGGAAGCCGTAGGCGGCATACAGCCGGCGCGCCGCGCGATTCGACGGCCGCACTTCCAGCAGCAGGTTGCGGGCATTGGCCGCATCCGCCTCCTGCAGCAGCTGATCCAGCAATTGCCGGGCAATGCCTTGGCGGCGGTAGGCCGGTGCCACGCAAATGTTCAGGACATGGGCCTCATCGAAGGCGATGGACAGCAACGCATGGCCGACCACGGCGGCCGAGAGATCCGTGGCCACGAAACAGCGATAGCCGACGCGCAGACAATCGCGGAAAATGCGCTTGCTCCAGGGGAACGGATAGCTGGCTTTGTCGTTGCGTGCCACGGCAACGAGATCGGCAGGTTGCATGGGCCGAATGCGAAACAGGTTTTGCGGTTGCGCGCTCATGTTGCCGAACTCGTGTCCGCCGCGTTACGCGGCACCATCATTGTTCAACAAGGCGGCAATGCGCTGCAAGTCGGCCCATGCTTTGGCTTTCTCCG
>DATGUT010000211.1:0-10477 GCA_035301185.1 Salinisphaeraceae bacterium | reverse complement strand
TGCATTACGACCTGCGCCTGGAACAGGATGGCGTGCTGCGCAGCTGGGCCTTGCCGAAGGGTCCGAGCCTGCAGGTCGGCGAGAAGCGCCTGGCCATCGAGGTCGAGGATCATCCGTTGGACTACGGCAATTTCGAAGGCGTGATCCCGCAAGGCAATTATGGCGGCGGTACGGTCATGTTGTGGGATCGCGGCCAATGGTCGCGCGACGACGACAGCGATGCCGATAAGATCAATTTCGTGCTCCACGGCGAGAAACTGCACGGCGCCTGGACTCTGGTGCGCATGGCTGGAAAATTCGACCGCAACAAGAATAAGGACAAGAACTGGCTGCTGATCAAGCGCCATGACGACGAAGAGCAGGCCGATGCGAGCCTGGACGAACTCGATGATCGCAGCGTGTTGAGTGGGCGCAGCATGGCGGCCATCGCCGAGCAGGAACAGGGTGCTGACGATGATGCTGCCGCAAACAAGGCAAAAGCGGGGCCGCTCGCGCCTGCGGCCATCGACGGCACGTGCAGGCAGAAGCTGCCCCGCAGTGTTCGCCCGCAATTGGCAACACTGGTGGATGAAGCCCCGTCGGGTGATGCTTGGCTGCACGAGATCAAGTTCGACGGCTATCGGCTGCTGGCCCGGCTCGACGAGGGCCAGGTGCAGCTGCTCACCCGCAACAACAAGGATTGGGCCGCCGATTTTCCGGGCATCGTGGCGGCTATCAAACACCTGCCCGCGACCACGGCTCTGCTGGACGGCGAGGCGGTGCTGCTCGATGCCAATGGCATCAGCGATTTCGGACGCCTGCAGGAAGTGTTGAGCGCAGACAACACCGAAAACGTGCTGTATCAGGCTTTTGATCTGCTGCATCTGGATGGCCATGACCTGACGGCAGTGGCGCAGCACAAGCGCAAGCAAGTGCTTGCAGAGCTGCTGCGCAGCGCTCAGGACGATGGCAAGGCCGGTGCCATACGCTATACCGATCATTTTCAGGGCCACGGGCCGGCATTTTACGAGCAAGCCTGTGAGCAAGGCTTGGAAGGCATTATCTGCAAGCGTGCCGACAGCGCCTATGCCAACGGGCGCAGCCATCAATGGCTGAAGGTGAAATGCAGCCGCGACGGCGAGTTCGTGGTGATCGGCTTCACCGACCCGCAAGGTGAGCGCATCGGCTTCGGTTCGCTGCTGCTCGGCGCCTATGATGCCGACAGGCAATTGCTCTACAAGGGCCGCGTCGGTACTGGTTTCAAACAGCAACAGCTGCGCGATCTGCATGGCAAGTTACAGCGGCTCGAGCGCAAAAGCGCGCCCATCTCGGCTTCCGTGCCGGATGCGCGCGCGACACACTGGGTGCGCCCCGAACTCGTGGTCGAAGTCCGCTTCAGCGAAACCACCCAGGACGGGCGCCTGCGTCACCCGGCATTTCGCGGCCTGCGCAGAGACAAGAGCGTGGCTGATCTGCAGCAAACTGGCGAGCAATCGGCAATGGACAAAACGCAAAAGACACAAGGAACTGGCCGCAACGAGACGGCCCGCGATGATGACGACAACCACGTGGCCGGCGTGCGCCTGACTCATCCGCAGCGGGTGCTGTACCCGGAAATGGGCGTGACCAAGCGCGACCTGGCAGCGCATTTCGCAGCCATCCAGGACTGGATCATCCCCGAACTGACCGATCGCCCCGTATCGCTGTTGCGCTGCCCGGACGATTGGCAAACACAGTGCTTTTTTCAGAAACATCCGCACGAAGCGATTGCCGGCCACGTGCCGCGAATTACGATTACGGAAAAAAATGGCCACGGCGAATATGTTTACGTGCGCAGCATTCGCGATCTCGTGGCGCTGGTGCAGGCCGGCACGCTGGAGTTGCACATCTGGGGCAGCCGCGTCGATGACCTTGAGCGCCCCGATCGCCTCGTGTTCGATCTCGATCCGGATGCCAGCGTGGCCTGGACGGAGGTCGTGCGCGTGGCACGCGAGCTGCGCGATCGCCTGCAGGATCTCGGCCTCGTCAGCTTTGTGCGCACCACCGGCGGCAAAGGCCTGCATCTGGTCGTGCCGCTGACGCGCAGGGTCGAGTGGGATGCGGCCAAGGCCTTCGCCCAGGCGGTGGCCGAGCGCCACGCCAGCGACGAGCCGCGGTTTTTGACCACGAACATGGCCCAGGACAAGCGCCGCGGCCGCATCTTCATCGACTATCTGCGCAACGCCCGCGGCGCCACTGCCATCGCCTCCTATTCGACCCGAGCGCGCAAGGGCGCGCCGGTGGCCGTGCCCATTCGTTGGGACGAACTCGGCCCGCAACTGCACGCCGATCACTACCACATCAACAACCTGCGCCAGCGACTGGCAGCACTCAAGCAAGATCCCTGGGCGGATTTTGCGGATGCCAAACGGCCGTTGACACAGGCCATGTTCCAAGTGCTGGGCCTCGAGTGACAGCGCAAGAATCGGAGACAGTCATGATGTCCGCAAAGTCAACTCCAAGCCACTGGATTGCGGCCTGCGCCGCAATGACGAGGTCTTGTCAGAAACCCTCATGATTAGAGGATGACACCATGGAATATCGCCCTCTGGGAAGCTCCGGCCTCAAAGTCTCGCAGCTGCTGCTGGGCACGCTCAGCTTCGGCGGCCGCGGCGGCTTCGAAAAGCTCGGCACCCTCGACGCCAACGAAGCCCGGCGCCTGATCGACATCGCCTGCGACGCTGGTGTCAACACCATCGACACCGCCAATCTGTACTCCTTCGGCCTGGCGGAGGAAGTGCTCGGCAAGGCATTGCAGGACAAGCGCCATGACGTGCTCATCGCGACCAAGGTGCGCACGCCGATCGGCGCCGGCCCGAATGATGGCGGCGCCTCGCGCTACCACATTATCCGCGAATGCGAGAACAGCCTGCGCCGGCTGCAGACCGATCACATCGACCTGTACCAGCTGCATCAATGGGATGGCGTGACACCGATCGAGGAAAGCCTGGCCGCGCTCGATCATCTGGTGCAGTCCGGCAAGGTGCGCTACATCGGCACCTCGAACTACAACGGCTGGCAGATGATGAAGACGTTGGCCGCAGCCCGCGCTCATGGCCTGACTCTGCCGGCCTCCCAGCAGATCTACTACACACCGGAATCGCGCGAGGCCGAATACGAGCTGCTGCCGCTGGCCCGCGACCAAGGGCTCGGCACCCTGATCTGGAGCCCGCTCGGCGAGGGCCTGCTCACCGGCAAGCTGCGCCGCGATCAGAAGCTGTCGTCGGATCACCGCCAGGGCACCGATTGGCCGGAACCCTACATCCACGATCGCGAGCGTCTGTACGACATCATTGATCTGCTGGTCGAGATCGGCGACGGCCACGGCGTATCCGCGGCGCGCGTGGCGCTGGCCTGGCTCAAGGACCGCCCTGGTGTGACGGCACTGATCCTCGGTGCCCGCAACGAGGAACAACTGCAGGACAACCTCGCCTGCCTGGAGCTTGAACTCAGCGCGGAGGAATACGAGCGCATCGAGGAAGCCACCCGCCCGGCGCCGCTGTATCCCTACTGGCATCGCGCCATGAACGGCATGGATCGGCGCGAACCGGCGGATGAGCCGTTCATGGTTGGCTATCGCAAGACGATGGGGATTTAAGCGAATGGCGCCCACCTTGAGCATCATCCAGCACTGCGAAGCAGGGCCGCTATCCGGAACGCCGGCACAGGCTCATGCCCATGAAGCTGGCACCAAACCACTGTTGCCGGCCCGTGCGGGAATGGTGAGTTGTTTATCCGGTCTATAGCCGACGGCATTCACCAACAGGAGCAAGAATCGATGATGCTACAAGACATGACCCAAACCCCATGGTGGCTGGAGGCCGGCGCCGAAGAATGCCCATTCTGCCTGCAGCATTATCATTTTGAAGCCGGCTACCACTGCAGCGCATGCGATCGCCCGATCTGCCCCGTGTGCGTGCTGGAAATCCAGGCAAGCCGCCGCGTCCTCTGTCCGCATTGCCACGCCAGCGCGACAGCGCAGGAGCAGCAGCAATGACGGCACGGGCCATGTGGAAGGGCATCATCCGTTTTGGCGCTGTGCGCGTGCCGGTCAAGCTGTACAGCGCCATCGAGGATCAGGACGTGCATTTCCGCTTGCTGCACCGCCAGGATCGCACGCCGGTGCGCCAGGTCATGGTCAACCCCGAAACCGACCGAGTCGTGGCGTTCGCAGACACCCGGCGTGGTTATCTGACCCGCACAGGCGACGTCGTCATGCTGGACGAAGATGATCGCGAGGCGCTGCAGCCGCAGGCTGGGCGCGACATCGAAGTGCTGGACTTCCTGCCGCCGTCGGCCATTGATCATCGCTGGTATGCACGACCTTATTATCTGGGCCCGGATGATGCCAACGATGATTATTTCGCGTTGATCACGGCCCTGGAGGAAAGCGATCGCGTGGGGCTCGCGCGCTGGGTCATGCGCAAACGGGAATATGTCGGCGCGCTGCGCCTGCATCAGGGTTACCCCATGCTGGTTGCGCTGCGCCATGCCGAGGAAGTGGTGCCGCTGGACACTCTCGAGCCGCCGGACGGGCCGAGGCTGGACAGGAAGGAATTGTCGATGGCGCGCCAGTTGATCAGCATGCTGGAAGCGCCGTTCGAGCCGCAGTCTTACCATGACGAACAGCGCGCGCGCATTCTCGATTTGATCGAGACCAAGCGCCGTGGCGGGCGGGTCAAGATCGTGCCCATGCGCCGTACGCAGGCTTCCACAAACGTGAGCGAGGCGCTGCAAGCCAGCCTGGAACAGGAACGCCGGCATGCCTGAAGAAAAAGCGGACCAAGCCTGCCCCGATCCACGGCCATTCTGGTCGGGCAGCATTGCCTTTGGGCTGATCAATCTGCCGGTGAGCCTGTATGCCGCCTACCGGCGCCACCGCGTGGCGCTGCGCATGGTTGACGAAGACGGCACACTGCTGCGCCGGCGCTATTACTGTCCCCACGACGAACAAGAGCTGACGGCGGCCGAAATCATACGTGGCTACGCCGTGGCAGAGGAAACCTTCGTGATGGTCGAGGACGAAGAACTGGATGCCGTGGCGCCCGAGCAGGCACGGGAGATCGATTTGCGCCGCTTCGTGCCGGCCGCGGACATCGATCCCATGTATTTCGAGCGCGCCTATTTTCTGACGCCAGGCGAAGGTGCGGTCAAGGCCTATCGGCTGCTGGCGCAGAGCATGCAATATGAACAGCGCGCCGGCATTGCCACCGTGGTCATGCGCGGTACGGCGCACCTCATCGCCATCATTGCCGAGCATGGCATTCTGCGCGCCGAGACGCTGCGTTTTCACGACGAACTGCGCAGCCCCGAGGACATTGGTCTGCCGGCACTGGAGCAGGGCGAGCGCGCGCGTGTGCAGGCCTTCCGCAAGAGCATCCGCAGCCGCAGCCGCAAGACCCTGCCGCGACGCTTGCTGGCCGATCGCTACGACGCGGCCATGCGCGAGCGCATCGACTACAAACTCAGGCATGATGAAGACGTGATCCATGCGCCCACGGAGTCCGCGGAGGCAGAGGATGCCCGGGATGATGACGAGATTGATCTCATGCAGGTATTGAGGGATAGCCTGCAGCAGAAGGAGACCGCGACCGGACAAGGGCGCAGCGGCGGCGACGGCCACGAAAAAAGCCGTGCCGCCAGTGGCCGCAAACACGATGGCGATGGCAAGCGCAATCAGGCGAGCCTCGAGCGGCTGACGAAAAGCGAGCTTTACCGGCGCGCGCGCAAGCTTGATGTCAGCGGACGCAGCAGCATGACCAAGGCCGAGCTGGCCAAGGCCATCAGCGGAACCACTGATAAGCGCCACTGACGGCTGCAAATCATGGGGCAGGTCCTATCCGCATTCGCCCCAAATTCGCCTGGATTGCCGCGTTGCACGCCAGCGCTGCGCCTGCAGGATTGCGCAGCCACGACACTACTGCAGTGCTTGATCGCAGCCGAGCTTGAGTGACGCCTCGTCCTCCGCGCCAGCGAGGATAAGCCGGGAGAATTCATGCAGCCAGGCACGCGTGGCGGCCGGGTCCGGCAGGCGGTAATGAGCCTGCGTCGGCTGGCGGTCGCCGATGATGATGCTGACGCCGTTGCGCTTGTTGACCGTGCGAAAGGCGTCTTCGTCCGAGCGCTCATCGCCCATGACCCAAGGCCGGCGCCCGGTCATCTGGGGGCTGGCGAGCAGTCTCGTGATTGCCCGACCCTTGTTGACCGCGGCCGGCTTGAGCTCGACCACAAACTCGCCCTGCTGCAGGACATAATCAGAGCCAGCCTGCTGCAGCAGCCTGGCTGCCACATCCTGTGCGGCTGTGCGGCTGGCGGCGCTGTCGTGAAAGTGCACCGCCAGAACCTGATGCTTGTTCTCCAACCAGACATCCGGCAGTGCATCGACCAGAGCCTCGGCGCGACAGGCAAGGTGGTTGATCCGCTCGACACTGCCGGTAAGCTGCATTCGACCATCGGGGAAGCGGATTTCCGCCCCGTGCTGGCCGACTGCCGGCCGGCCCTGCCAGCGCAGAAGCTTGTCCAGCTGCTCCAGCGAGCGACCGCTCACCACGGCCACGGCGCCGCCGCTGTGCTCGTACAGGTGTGCAAGATCATCAATCAACGTGTCCGGCACCTGCGCGCTTGCGGGAGCATCGGCAGAATCGATCAGGGTGCCGTCCAGATCGAGAAACAAGGCCCAGCTGCGATCGGCCGGCAGCTGGGGCGGTGGTGTGGATGCGAAGCGCGTTATCTGGTTTGTCATAATGAAAGCAGGGCGGACGTTGCAGCAAGAGGCGGCTGTGGTCCATGCCCGATGATTAGCTACCTGCAATGTTTGCAGAATCGGCGAAACTGTCAAATCCAGGGACAGTCAGCATGTTGTAAAGAAGTTGAAATAAAGCCAGGAAGAGAGATGACAAATCGAGCCAGCAGTTCAGCCGGTAATGCAATGCGCCTGGACGGCCAATCCGCGCTGGTCACCGGTGCCGATACGGGACTGGGTCGGGCCATCGCGCTGGAGTTGGCGCGGGCGGGGGCGAATGTGGCCATCAACTATCGCGCCAATGCCGCGGGTGCGGAGGAAGTCGCCCACGCAGTCGAGGCCTGCGGGCAGAAGGCGCTGGTCGTGCAGGCGGACGTCAGCGATGAGGATGCGGTCGCGCGGCTGTATCAACAGGCCATCGATCACTTCGGCACGCTGCATGTCTCGGTCAGCAACGCCGGCCTGCAACGGGACGTGGCCTTCGAGGACATGACGCTGGCGCAGTGGCATGCGGTGCTGGATGTCAATCTCACCGGGCAGTTCCTGTGCTGTCGCGCCGCCATCCGCGAGTTTCTGCGCCGCGATGTTGACCCGGCCGTTTCCTGTGCCCGCGGCAAGATCATCTGCATGAGCTCCGTGCACCAGGCCATTCCCTGGGCCGGGCATGTCAATTACGCCGTCTCCAAGGGCGGCGTCATGCAATTGGCGAAGAGCATTGCCCAGGAATTTGCCGGGCGCGGCATTCGCGCCAACGCCATCGCCCCCGGTGCCATTCGCACCGGCATCAATACCGAGTCCTGGCAGACTGAACAGGCCTATCGCGAGCTCATGCGGCTTGTGCCCTACAAGCGCATTGGCGAGCCGCAGGACGTGGGCCGGGCCGCCGCCTGGCTGGCCGCCGATGCCTCGGATTACGTGACCGGAACCACCCTGTTCGTGGATGGCGGCATGATGCTCTACCCCGGTTTTGCCGACGGCGGCTGAGGTCGTACGATGGGTTTCGCTTTGCTCTACCCATCAAAGCACTACCCCATCAAATCGAAACCCATCACTCTTTCCCGACACCCGCTACCTCCCCAACACCCGAATCGCCCCAGTCATCAGGATAAATCCCCATTCTTACAAAACGATGGAATGAGGAGTACGGCCAGTCCCCCACGCGCCTAACATGACCGTGTTTGACCGGGTTGTAATGAATGTAATCAACATGACGTCGATAATCCAAGTCATCACGTATTGCATGCTCCCAAAATCGCCGCTGCCAGATCCCGCGTTCACCCTTTTTCATCCGGCTGGCAGAACGGCGTTCAACCTTGGGCACTTGGCGCGAAAAGGCGGACTTGATTTGTCGCCAACGAGTTGAAAAGTCACTATCGTTCGCCGGTAATGTCCAGATGCAATGCAAATGATCCGGCAATACCACAATAGCCTCGATTGTGAACGGATGGGCCTGCTTGACCTCATGGAAGGCTCTTCGCAACCCCTTGATGTTATCGGTCAGCAATCGGTTTCGGCGGTTGGCCAATACCACGGTGAAGAAATAGCAGCCACCTGCATGCCGATAACGCCGGTAATGGGCCATTGTTTGATTTCTCCCCGATCGACTCTGTGTTAATCATCATCGTGCGGCCTGATTACGTATGAACCACAGCTGTGCTTGACAGTTTGAGCTTCTGCCGCGCCAGGTCGTACGATGGGTTTCGCTTCGCTCTACCCATCCTACATTGTCGCGTTTCGGCGTAGGATGGGTAGAGCGAAGCGAAACCCATCAAAGCGCTTTCCCAGCGCATCCGCCAGCCAATTGACAGTTGTCGCAGCCCGGCCTAAGTTGGCTTGAAAGCCAGCGTCATGCACGGACAAGGTAACGACCACCATGGATCTGCAGATTTCAGGCCGCACCGCGGTCATCTCCGGCGCCGCCGGCGCCATCGCCTGTGAGACCGCCCGCATCTTGCTGGAAGAGGGCTGTCGTTTGATCCTGTCGGACATCGATGCCGACGAATTGCAGACGTCCGTGGAGCGCCTGGACGGGGGCGATGATGTCCGCGCCGTGATCGCCGACCTGGGCGAGCCGGAAGGCGCGGAAAAGATCCAGCATGAAGGCGTGCGCGGCGAGCCGGAGTGGCAGCCGGGGCTGCTGCTGCACGCGGCGGGTGTGACCGGCGCCAAGGGTGATCCCCTGGATGACATCACGGAAGTGGACTGGAACCACGCCTGGAACATCGATTTCATGACCAGTGTGCGCATGGCCAAGACCTTTATCCCGCCGATGCGCGAGGCGGGCTGGGGCCGGGCCGTGTTCGTCACCTCCGAGAATGTTGCCCAGCCTTATCCCGACGAAGCCGTCTACAACGCGGCCAAGGCGGCGCTGCTGAGCTTTGCCAAATCCATGAGCCAGCTCTATGCCCGCCAAGGTGTGCTGGTCAACTGTGTGGCGCCGGCGTTCATCGAGACGGACATGACCGACGGCATGATGGAAAAACGCGCCCAACAGCGCGGCACCGACATGCAGGAGGCAATCGCAAGCTTTCTGGACGAGGAGCGCCCGCATCTCACACTCAAGCGCCGCGGCCGGCCCGAGGAAGTCGCCTTCATCACGGCCTGCCTGCTGTCGGAGCGGGCCTCGTTCGTCAACGGCGCCAACTACCGCGTCGACGGCGGCGCCGTGCAGGCGCTCAACATCTGACCATGGCCGCGCCTTTCCAGGGCACCATCGATCGCGCTGACATCGTTGCGCGCATCAAAAACCATCCCCTCAGCGACGATCCAGTGGCCCGGCGCCGCGACTTTGCCCGGCTGTTTCTGGGTGATGACACAGCGATTGAAACAGCGTCTACCGTTGTCCTTGACGGCGCCGGCGGCACCATTGTCTACTTTCATGGCGGCGGCTATGCCTTTGGTTCGCCGCAAACGCATTGGCGCCTCGGCCAAGGCTTGGCCGAGCGCACCGGCCTGCGCGTGGTTTTGCCGAGTTATCCGCTGGCGCCCGAGCAGCGCTGGCCGGCGCAGTTGCAGGCCGCGCTGGCGGCGGTCGATGAGCAGCCCGAGCCACTGATTCTGGCCGGCGACTCGGCCGGCGGCCATCTGGCGCTGGTGACGGCGCTCGCCTGCGCCCGCCGCGGCCGGCCACTCGCCGGGCTGATCCTGTTCGCGCCCAACACCGATCGCACGGGGCGTTCGCAAACTCGCCGCCGCAACAATCCCATCGACCCCATGGTGGATGATGCCGGCGACCAGGCGCTGGCCCGCCAGTGTTTCGGCGACCGCGCGCCGGAAGACGTGCAAGTCTCGCCGTTGCTCGATGAGCTGGCGCTGCTGCCACCGCTGTACATCGAAGCGGGCCGCGAAGAAGTGCTGCTGGACGACAGCCTGCTGCTGGCCCGAGCTTGTCGTCAAGCCGGTGGCACCGTGACGCTGCATGTGCAGCCGGATGGTCTGCACATGGGCCAGCTCTGGGCGCCCTGGTGGCCGGTGGCATGCGCCTCGCTCGAGCGCGCCGCCGCCTTTGCGCGCAGCGCCGTGCAGGCGGCCGACTCGCTTCGGCCGGTTTGAACCGCGCGCCTCGGCCGGCGCCACGAATCCTGGCGCAAGGCGGCATATAGGGAATACCCGAGCCAGCCCTTACTGGCCCTGTCGGCTTGTGGTTACATGGCTATGATCCAGAGGATTCCAGAAAAGGAATCAAGTCGCAACGGAGAATACTCATGGCAGCAGATG
>DATGUT010000210.1:0-6709 GCA_035301185.1 Salinisphaeraceae bacterium | reverse complement strand
GCCTCAATAAGCGTGCCGTCGACACAGAAGTGCCGTTCGGATAACAGGCGCCGTTGCCGGGCCTGCTCAACCACGGCTTCCAACAGCTTGCCGGTGACTTCCCCATCCGCAAAACGCTGCCGGTTCTTGGTGAAAGTGGTGGCATCCCAGACGGCGTCATCGAGTGATAGACCGACAAACCACCGGTACAGCATGTTGTAGCGCAGCTGTTCAACGAGGGCTATCTGCCTGACATGGGTGGCATCGCTTGAATAGCAATGTGCGATCACGATGACAGTTGGGATCGCCTGTGACGACAGTTCCAAACTCGGCGCCCCAAAAAGGGCTTTGTCATTTTTCAATCCGTCCATGCACAGAGACCGAGCTGCTCGTTATCCTGCACCTTTTCATTCGCGACCAATTGGCTCTTTCCAGCGCGGCATACGACCGTGTAATCGTCATAACCGGCAATATCAGCCATTAATTGAACCCAGTGACGATACTGAACCGTATGCCCGATTCCAGGGTAGAGTGTGGCACTGACCACGTTCGGCAGTGTACTCTGCCATTCTCCGAAATCGGCCGGATCCACGGCTTTGTCTTCGGCTCCATAGTACAAATAGGCAGGGGCGGTGATTGCAGTCGGGTCAACCGCGGTATCTGGATTACAGATCAATTGATATTCGTAGGTCAGGGCTGCTGCGGGGTCTTTGTTCTGATTGAAATAAAACGAGCGCAGGCCGTCGCTATAAGCTCGATCCTGCCAGCCCGCGATGGCCTGTACGGGTGAGGCATCCGACACGCCCCACCATTGCGTGACATCTTGTGTGTATTGTTCACTCAGACTCTGGCGCTTACCTTTGCTCATATCGCATAGAGCTGGTTGGTAGTCGGGCAGTTGTGATGCTGTCGCCGCCGCAAGATGCAATGACTTTATCCGCTCGGGATAATCTGCGGCCAGATGCGCCGCAAAGGCACCGCCGCCCGAAATAGCGGCGACGGAAAATTCATCGACTCCCAGATGATCCATCACGGCGACGATTTCATCGTTATAATCCGCATAGCCCCGACTTGGATCGAATGCAGTGGCACCAGCGCCATTACGTTCCACCGAAATCATCCGCAGACCAAGAGCTTCGCGGCTGGTTCTAGCAAACTCGGTTAGCTGAAAGGCTTCCAGGCTGGTTCCCGACCCGCCAAGAAAGACAACAGGAGTCCCATCCTCTGGCCCTACATCAATGTAGTAAATAGCGCGGTCATTTGCGGTTATTGTGTGGACATCCGCACCGAGTGGGTCAAAACGATCCTGCAGCGAAATCTGTTCTGGCGGACTCTCGCCAAAGACCATCCCTGTTGCCAGAAGGAGACTCAAAAATGCCGAAGTTAAGATAGTTGTCTTCATCGTTGCTCCCATTCGTTAGTTTGGCTCCCGTGTAGATCGCAAATACTGCGTCCTGAAGGATAACTCTCAGAGCTAGCGTTGTAGCAAGCTATAACATGGCGAGTGTGGTCTTTCAGGCACAACTTTGATGCCCGCCCCCCGCTTGACCAAGTGTACCTTTGCCCAGCCCCTGATCAAAAGCAATAGGATACGGGCTTCAGCCCCCGCGCCGGCATCCATGGCAACACAATCGTGCGCTGGCTGGCGCGATAGATTGCAGCTGTCGCGCTTGATCAAGCCCATCTTCATTCAGCGGCGCCATTGCCGGACAAACTCTCACCATGGCGATAGCGCGCGATTGAAGTTGGCGGTCTCGGCAGAGCCTGGGAAGGATTTCCTCGTTTCTATATGCGCAAATAATTTAGTATGAGCGCTCGACTATATCAAAGAGGATCTCATGTCTTTACTCGAAGGCTTTGAAAAATACCCACTGACGTTTGGCCCGACACCAATTGAACACCTGCCCCGGCTGAGCGAAGCCCTGGGTGGTGATGTCGAGGTCTATGCCAAGCGTGATGACTGCAACTCCGGTCTCGCAATCGGCGGCAATAAGCTGCGCAAACTGGAATACATCGTCCCCGACGCCATCGCTTCCGGCGCCGATACATTGGTATCCATCGGTGGCGTCCAATCCAACCACACCCGTCAGGTAGCCGCGGCCGCCGCCAAAATCGGCATGAAATGCGTCGTGGTGCAGGAAAACTGGGTGCCTCACTACGATGCCGTCTATGACCGCGTTGGCAACATTCTTCTGACCCGGCTGCTGGGCGCCGAGCCCAAGCTGGTGGACAAGGGCTTTGATATCGGCATCCGCGAGAGCTGGGAAGAGGCCTTGCAATCGATTCGCGACGCCGGCGGCAAGCCTTATGGCATACCGGCCGGCGCTTCGGTGCACAAATATGGCGCTCTTGGTTATATCGGCTTTGCCGAGGAAGTGGCCGCCCAGGAAAAAGAGCTCGGTTTTCAGTTCGATTATATTGTCGTGTGCATCGTCACCGGTTCCACCCAGGCCGGAATGATTGTCGGCTTCGCCGATCAGGGCCGCGCCGACAGAGTGATCGGCATCGATGCCTCGGCTACGCCGGAACAGGCGCGCGCTCAGGTGCGCGAAATTGTCGACCGCTCAGCCAAGCTGGTCGGGCTTGGCCGTACCATCAGCGATGATGAGATCATCATCAAGACGGATTACGCCTATCCCGCTTATGGCGTACCATCCGAGCAGACCAGTGATGCCATTCGGCTGGCGGCCCAGACCGAGGGCATGATCACCGACCCGGTATACGAGGGCAAGTCCATGCAAGGCCTGATTGATCTGACTCGCAAGGGCTTCTTCCCCAAGGGTTCGAAGGTGCTGTACGCACACTTGGGCGGCTCGCCGGCCCTCAACGGCTATGGCTATTATTACAAGGACGGCTGAGCGGCAACTGTTGAAGCAAGTGGATGCGAATCCAGCTTCGCGCCATGATCCGGTTTCCTGCCGGATCGGCGCGCGGCGATTTGTCTCGCTTCGCGCCGCTGCCGCTATCGCGTCAGGCCGACAAGGCGGGAATGAATGATCTGATCGGCCTGGGTCATGATGCGATCGATCAACTCGCCACAAGTCGGGATATCATTGATCAGGCCGGCCACCATGCCGCACGACCAGGCGCCGGCGTCCATGTCGCCTTCCATCATGATGCGCGGGTAGACCCCGGCAACCTCTTCGATGATGTCTTCGAATGTGATCTTGTCGCCGAGTTCACGCTCCTTTTCCTGCAGTTGCTCGACTGCCGCATTGGCGAGCACGCGCTCGGTATTGCGCAGCTGGCGCATGATCAGGCGCGTATCGGTTTCCGCCGCGGCGACGATGGCCTGCTTGACGCGTTCGTGCACCGGCGCCTCCCGGGTGGCAATGAAGCGCGTGCCCATGTTCATGCCCTCTGCACCCAAGGCCAAGGCGGCAACCAGCGAGCGACCGTCCGCCATGCCGCCGGAGGCGACAAACGGGATATCCAGCTCCTCCGCAGCACGAGGCAGCAAAATCATGTTGGGCACGTCGTCTTCGCCCGGGTGGCCAGCGCATTCGAAGCCATCCACCGAGACGGCATCGCAGCCGATTTCCTGGGCCTTCAGGCTGTGTCGGACCGAGGTGCATTTGTGGATCACCTTGATCCCTGCGTCCTTAAGCGGCGGCAAAACCTGCGCCGGATTGCGCCCGGCGGTTTCCACCACGGGAACACCGGCGTCGATGACGGTTTGCACGATTGCGGGATAATCCGGCTGGCTGAGTGCCGGCAAGAACGTGATGTTGACGCCGAAGGGCTTGTCGGTCATGTCCTTGCAGCGCGCGATCTCGTTGGCCAGATCCGCCGGCGTTTTCTGAGTCAGTGCCGTGATGATGCCAAGACCGCCGGCATTGGACACGGCCGCGGCCAGTTCCGCGAAGCCAACATAATGCATGCCGCCCTGGATGATGGGATGTTCGATGCCGAACATTTTCGTGATTGCTGTTTGCATTTTTACCTGTAGGTTGTAAAAACTTCTCCTCGGTTTCGCTGCGCGCGGTGCAGCTTCGAGTGCCAAGTCCGAACGCAGGCCGACTTATTGCTCAAGGATTGCCGAAAAAATCGCGCTTGCCGATCACAACGCCATTCTGGCGCAGCAGGTTGCAGGCGGTCATGCTGTGGGAATACACGCTCGGCAGCGAGTGGCCGAACAACAGCTGCAGGCCGCGGTAGCGCACTTCCCCGCCGGTCACCGGCAACGCGATTTCAGCATCCTCAGTGCCGTTGCCACGCTCCGCGGGCATGCTCCTGAAAAACTCGATGCTTCTGGCGATGCGCTCTTGCAGTTCGGCAAGGCTCTGCTCATGATCCTCATAATACGGCACCTCGAGCCCCGCCAGCCGGGCGACGACGTTACGCACTTTGTCGCAGGCAATCTGCACTCGCTTTGCGAGCGAGTACATGCCGGCAATCAGTCGGCTTGCAAGCAGCGCTTGTGCGTCACCTTTGCCTGCGTCCACGTGCGCCTGCGCCTTGGCGAGAATATGTGCCAGATTTTCGAGCATGTGCACCAGCCGCGGCAATACTGGTCTGATACATGGAAATCGTTTGCATGCTTGTCTCGTGCTGAACCATCGAAATATCTCTCGTCGCCGGACAGCCTACTGCAACGGCGAGGAATTTGCTCGCTGGCAAGCGCCCTGATCCGCGCCTGCCCGCGGCCATCGCCACGCAGACTGAGCGCGTGACGGGCATGGTCATTTCACGGGCTTGATGTCGACTATAGGTGTTGCATCCAGCGCTTCGAGCGCGGCCACCTGTACCCGCAATCCGTCTGTTGCCGTGATTTTGACGCGATGCAAAGCGATCGGGTTCGGTCGGTTTGGCGAGCGGGTACTGAACACGCCGGTTTCCGGATTCGCCGGATCGCCATGAGGATGCACCACGAACACGTCGCGCCTGGCACGATCGAACCAGGTCAGCAGCAGGATCTCCTGGCCGATCCGCAGATCCCGCAGGCCGGCGCGCACGCTCGGCGCGAATACCAGCCAAGCCGCGGGCGCGCCTGCGTGATCTTCCTGGTCAGGCGCCTGATCTGCTGCTGCAAGAGACGACTCGACCCAGCCGATGGGATGGATGCTGTATTGTTGCTCGGCCATGCTTTCAACTTGTATGAAATTCGAATTTCAGTGACCAATTTGATGCTGCAACGAACGGTTTGCAAGCGTCGCTTGTGCAGCCCTGCCGCTTGCGGCACTCACGCATCAGCAGGCCCCTTGAGCTCGATCCCGTTGCCGTCCGGATCAGAGATGTACAGTGAAGGCCCCTCACCTTCGGCACCGAAATTGACCTGCAACTCGCCGGATGGTGCAAGGCCGTGACCAGCGAGGTGGCTGATGATGTCGGACTCAACGAACGGTTCGATGCGCAGGCACACGTGATCCACGTTCTGGCCGGAACGCTCCGGCGCCGCCCCGCCCTTGCGCCCCAGTGCGCCATCCACGCTGACAAGATCAATCATCGCCGTGCCGGCGCGCAGGTGCACCATGCCGAGATCCTCGCGCACGCGTACCACAGCGCAGCCAAGAATTGTTTGGTAGAACGCAACGCTTTTGTCCAGATCCTTGACGCGCAGCACCACATGGTCGATGTGTTCAACTGAAAAAGGCATGGTCATGGCATTAATTCCTCCGGTGCAAGACACCGCCTGGCTGTTCCGTCACTGACAAGCCGCCAATACATCCGCGAGCCGAGATCGCAGCAAACCCTTGCGCGGCGAGAAGCTGCCGTCGAAAATGGCCGAGCCGATGGTAAAGGCATCAGCCCCGGCGTGGCAGATAGCCTGAATCATCTGTGGTGAGGCAATGCCGCCGGCAACAATGAGACGACCATCGGCACCCAGAGCCTGGCGTGCCGCCTGAATGAGAGCCGTCGGCTCTGCTTCGCCAGCCCGGTATGCAAGCAGATTGGCTCCGGCACAGCCGTGCGCCATGAAACGCGCGCAATCCCGAGTAATGCCATCAGCATCTGCACGCAAACGCACCGGATGGCCATAAGGCTCGCCAGGATAAGGGAAATATTCAATGCCGCTGCCAGCCAGCTCGGCCAGTGTCTCTGCCACTTCGGTGCCGCCGAGAAGACAATCGACGCCCAGCTGCAGCGCAGTTTGCACTGATGCCAGACGCGCTTCGCGGGTGGCGCTCACGATTTCCAGATAACTGCGCGCGCCCAGCTGATGAATGCGTTCGGTCAATTCCCGCAGCGTCGCAAAATCCACCCCTACATCCTTGAAGCCGATGTGGCCAAGGTGCAGCGGCGCAATTTCTTCCAGCACCGCCGGTCCATCCACGATGGTGGTGTCATGGCGCGTCAGCATGAATATGAAATGCATGGACTTGACCTCTTGCTCTGTTAAACCATAGTGTACCGGGCAGCACAACCACGAAGTGAACGCGTGGAGGTATTTTCAAGCCGCCAATACCCGCCGACGAAAATCAGCACGCATCACGAGCGCCGCAGCAAGCTGCACATTGCCATGTGCTTTGATGCCTGTCTTGGCAGCGGCCCAGTGCAAAAGACGCGCGACTCGATGATATTGACATACCAGTACTTCGCGGCCGGCAAAGCGGCTCACTGTAGCCAGCGCGCCAGCCACGCGGGGCGCCTTGCCTGCTCGGTCTGGATGCACGCGAATACGATGCCGTCATGGCCGCAATCCCGCAGGTGGCGGTTGCCACCCTGAAAGGCGTCGCCCAGCGGCTGACGGATTCACAACAAACCATCCACCTGCTCGCCGGCGTGCCGC
>DATGUT010000209.1:0-4602 GCA_035301185.1 Salinisphaeraceae bacterium | reverse complement strand
GACAACCTGCGCATTGAAAGCGTCCGCCAACTGGTGACACCGGCCGAACTGCATGCAGAATATCCTCTCAGCGAAGCCGCTTCCGCGACCGTGCACGACACGCGCGCGGCCATTGCCAACATCCTCGCCGGCAATGACGACCGCCTGCTGGTCGTGGTCGGGCCCTGCTCCATCCACGATATAGAAGCGGCGCTGGAATACGGCGCACTGCTCAAGGCTGCGCGCGAGCAATTGGCGCAGGATCTGCTCATCGTCATGCGCGTGTACTTCGAAAAACCGCGCACCACCGTCGGCTGGAAAGGGCTGATCAACGACCCCGACCTGGACGACTCCTTCGACACCAACAAGGGCATCCGCCTGGCGCGCAGCCTGCTGCTGCAGCTTGCCGACGACGGCCTTCCGGCCGGGGTCGAATTCCTCGATCTGTTCACGCCGCAATACCTGGTGGATCTCGTCTCCTGGGGCGCGATCGGTGCGCGCACCACGGAAAGCCAGGGCCACCGGCAAATGGTGTCGGGCCTGTCCTGCCCGGTCGGTTTCAAGAACGGCACCGGCGGCTCCATCAAGATCGCGGTGGATGCCATTGGCGCCGCCCGCCACACGCATAACTTCCACGGCTACAACAAGGACAACAACGCCGCCATCTTCTCCACCACCGGCAATACCGATACCCATTTGGTGCTGCGCGGCGGTCGCAGCGCCCCCAACTACGATGCCGACAGCGTTGCCGCCGCCGTCGCCCTGCTCGAGCAGGCCGGCCTGCCGGGTCGCGTCATGGTGGATTTCTCGCACGCCAACAGCCACAAGCAGCACAAGGAACAGCTTGTGGTCGGCCGCGACGTCGCCGGTCAGATCGAAGCCGGCTCCCAGGCTATTTGCGGGGTCATGATCGAATCCCACCTCAAGGAAGGCAGCCAGAAGCTGCTGCCGGGGCGCACGCCTGAATACGGCAAATCGATTACCGATGCCTGCCTGCACTGGGCGGATACCGAGGCACTGCTGCAGCGCCTGGCCGAAGCCGTGCGCCAGCGCCGCGAATTGCCGGCGGATTAAAATGACTTGATGTAGTGGCTGGCATCAGTCACGATAAATGGATGCCTAAATGAAAACATGGCGCGGGCAGGCAACAAGACAGTTTTTACTGCACTGCGCGCAGCGCGCCTAATGATCAGCAACTGAGCTTTTGGAGGAGAGTATGCTCATACGTTTGGTTCGTCTCATCCTTGCGGCAGGACTGGCCGCCGGCTTTGCCACCGCGGCAGGCGCCGCCAGCTGGAATATGGCCACGCCGTATCCGGATTCCAACTTCCTGACCAAAAATGTGCACCAATTTGTACAGGATGTTGAGGATGCCACTGATCTCGAGATTACGGTGCACAGCAATGCCTCACTGATCAAACATCCGCAGATCAAGCGCGCGGTGCGAACCGGACAGGTGCAGCTGGGCGAAGTGCTGATTTCCGTGCTCGGCAATGAGAACCCTATCTACGCACTGGATTCAGTGCCGTTCCTGGCGACCAGTTACGACCAAGCCGAGAAACTCTGGCAGGCGGCGCATGACAAAACAGCTGATCTTCTGGCACAGAGCGGCATAAAGCTGCTGTTCGCGGTTGCCTGGCCGCCACAGGGCCTGTACGTGTCCAAGCCGGTGGACAGCATAGATGACTTGAAAGGGCTGAAATTCCGCGCCTACAATTCCACTACGGCCAGGCTTGCGCAATTGCTGGGCATGACACCCACACAGGTGGAAGTCCCCGAGGTGCCGCAGGCATTTTCCACCGGCATTGTCGAAGCCATGATCACATCACCTACTACCGGCGTGAATACCAAGGCATGGGACTATGCGGAGCGGTACTACGACATTCAGGCATGGATTCCAAAAAACATGGTCATGATCAACATGGAAGCCTTTGAATCTTTGCCCGAAGATACTCAGCAAGCCATTCTGGATGCGGCCAGTGCAGCACAAGAGCGCGGCTGGAATACGAGCAAGCAAAAGGCCGAAGAGCTGATGCAAGTATTGAAAGATCATGGTGTCAAGGTGTTGCAGCCTAGTGATGAACTAATGGATGGTTTGTACAAAGTCGGCGAAAAACTAACCCAGGAATGGCTGGAAGAAGCCGGCCAGGCCGGTCAGGAAATCGTTGATCGCTATCGTGGCGAATGATGACTGACAAGCGGCGGGGAACAGCCCGCCGCTTCCGCCGTACGAGTATGCGTAAACTACTCAACGGGCTGTACATCATCAGTGGTGTTCTTGCGGCCCTGTTCCTTGTGCTCATAGCAGTTGTGGTCCTGGCGCAAATCATCGGCCGCTTCTTCGGCTTTATCGTGCCCTCGGCTACCGAGATTGCTGGCTTCAGTGTCGCCACCTCCGCTTTTCTGGCGCTCGCACCCACTTTGCAACATGGTGCCCATATTCGGGTGACCCTGATACTGGAACAACTGCCCCAACGAATTCACCGCTGGGTCGAAGTCTGGTGCCTGGGCGCGGCTCTTGTGCTAAGCCTGTATTACACTCGCTGGGTGATCAACCTGTTCGTCAACTCCATGCGCTTCGGCGATGTTTCACCGGGGCTGCTTGCAATTCCATTATGGATTCCGCAACTGGGCATGGCCATCGGGCTGGCTATTTTCTCCATCGCGCTGCTCGATAATCTTGTTATCGTGCTGTTCACAAACCGCGAACCCGCCTATCGAGCCGGCGAGCAGGCCGGCACTGCAGAAGACAGCATATGAGCGTGGTCGATATCGGCTTGCTACTGATGCTGGTATTGTTCCTATTGCTGGGCAGCGGCATTTGGGTGGCACTATCTCTACTCGGTGTGGGGCTGTTTGCCATATTCAGTTTCACCTCTGCACCAGTTGGCATGATCATGGGCACCTCGGCATGGGGCTCGGTATCATCCTGGTCGCTGGCACCGCTGCCGCTGTTCATCTGGATGGGCGAAATCCTGTTCCGTTCGCGCCTATCGGAAGACATGTACACCGGACTCGCGCCTTGGCTCAACCGCATACCCGGTGGACTGATACACACAAACGTACTCGGATGCGGTATTTTTGCCGCCGTGTCCGGCTCATCTGCGGCCACTGCCGCCACCATAGGGCGCATGTCAATCCCTGAACTGCGCAAGCGCGGCTATCCTGAACAAATCGTGATCGGCTCGCTGGCCGGTTCGGGCACGCTTGGGCTGCTGATTCCGCCATCCATCATCCTCATCGTCTATGGTGTCAGCGCGCAGCTTTCCATTGGCCGGCTGTTCATTGCTGGCGTACTGCCTGGAATCCTGCTGATTGGGTTGTTCATGGGCTACATCATGCTCTGGGCGCTGCGCAACCGAGAACATATACCCCCGCCTGAACAAAGCCTGCCGATACTGGAGCGACTGCGCCGGTCCGGGCGCCTGATTCCAGTCATTGGGTTGATCATTGGTGTCATCGGGTCAATCTATGCAGGCGTTGCCACTCCCACCGAAGCTGCGGCCATCGGCGTCGCCGGTGCCTTGCTGCTGTCTGCCCTGACTGGCTCGCTGACCTGGAGTGCATTTGTCGATGGCCTGAAAGGCGCGACTCACACTTCGTGCATGATCGTGTTCATCCTTGCCGGCGCTTCCTTCCTTACTGTGGCCATGGGCTATACTGGCATTCCGCGCCATCTGGCAGAGCTCATCGACGCGCTCGGACTCTCGCCTTATGCACTTATCGCTGCACTTACCGTGTTTTTCGTGATCCTGGGCTGCTTTATAGACGGCATTTCCATCGTCGTGCTCACAGCATCCATCTTGTTGCCGATGGTGCAACAAGCTGGCATAGACCTGCTTTGGTTCGGTGTGTTTTTAGTGCTGGTCGTGGAAATGGCCCAGATCACACCACCAGTCGGCTTCAACTTGTTCGTATTGCAGGGCCTGACCGGCAAAAACATCTTCCGCGTCGCCACCGCTACATTTCCGTTTTTTCTGCTGCTGGTCGTCGCCGTGATTATGATCGTAATATTTCCAGGTCTTGCTACCTGGCTGCCGCAGCAAATGTCGGGTCGATAACAAACAGTGGCCTGACCCTTGTTAGGATCACCTGATTATGTATTAGTCTCAGCCACGCCAAAACAGGGTTGTCATTTCGACCGTAGTGCGAAGCACGAAGTGGAGAAATCTCGATATAAACGACTGATGGAAAGAGATTTCTCCATTCCGATCGCAGGCTCCCTCCAGTCGAAATGACAGAGCTCAGAGTAGGTGGCTGAGTCTCATGCATAATCAAGTAGGATTATCTCTGCGCACACTGAAACAAACACCCGTCCTGGACAACAAAGCTTGCGCAACAAACCGGAGTATCAGCCCGCAATGAGCACATCGCAGTCGGCCCCCACAGACAACTACTGGCAATTCTGGATCGACCGCGGTGGCACGTTTACCGACGTGGTGGCGCGCCGCCCCGACGGCCGCGTCATCACCCACAAGCTGTTGTCGGACAATCCGGAGCAATATCCAGATGCCGCGCTGCAGGGCATCCGCGATTTGCTCGGCATCGCCAAGGACGCGCCCATTCCCGCTGCACAGATCGAGCACGTCAAGATGGGCACGACGGTGGCGACCAACGCGCTGC
>DATGUT010000208.1:0-3839 GCA_035301185.1 Salinisphaeraceae bacterium | reverse complement strand
GTCAACGACGCCCCGGCGCTGGCCCAGGCCGACGTCGGCATCGCCATGGGAACCGGCAGCGACGTGGCGCTGGAAAGCGCCGGCGTAACCCTGGTCAAGGGCGATTTGCGCGCCATTGCCAAGGCCCGGCTGCTGTCCCGCCAGACCCTGCGCAATATCCGCCAAAACCTGTTCTTTGCGTTCTTCTACAACAGCGTCGGCATTCCGATTGCGGCCGGCGTGCTGTATCCCCTACTCGGCTGGCTGCTCAACCCCATGTTTGCCGCCGCCGCCATGAGCCTCAGCTCCGTGTCGGTCATCGGCAACGCGCTGCGGCTGCGCCGGGCGCGGTTGTAGCACCAGCGTGGCAAGAGTTGCAGCGCATGGACAAGCCTTGCGGCTGAAGAGCGTGCAGCATTCGGATTTGCCTATAATCGGTCGCTCGTGCGCTGAATAACCGTCAATGGAAAAGCGCGGGGGCACAAAAACAATTCAAAAGCGAAGATGGAAGACCTCGCACCCAGTGACTTGAAAACCATCCTGCACTCCAAGCGGGCCAATCTCTATTACCTCCAATATTGCCGGGTGCTGGTGAAAGGCGGCCGGGTGAGCTACGTCACGGATGAGGGGCGACAATCCAAATACTGGAACATTCCGATTGCCAACACCACTTCGATTTTGCTGGGCACGGGTACGTCCATTACTCAAGCTGCCATGCGCGAGCTGACCAAAGCTGGTGTGCTGGTCGGTTTTTGCGGCGGTGGCGGCACGCCATTGTTTTCGGCAACAGAAGTCAACGTCGATATAGCCTGGTTGACGCCGCAAAGCGAATATCGCCCCACCGAGTATCTGCAGCAGTGGGTGCGCTTCTGGTTCGATGACGGGCTGCGATTGGCGGCCGCCAAGGCCTTTCAGCAAACCCGCCTGCAAACCATCCGCCAGCTCTGGAACGACAAGGGCCATCTTCAGGAGGCCGGCTTCCAACATGATCCGGCCCGGTTGGCAGAAGCATTGGATCGCCACGTGGCGGCCATCGAAGCCGCGCCAAGCACGATGGATTTGCTGACCCTGGAAGCCCGACTGACCCGAACCTTGTTCAAGTTTGCCGCCATGGCCGTGGATTACGGCGAATTCACCCGCGCCAAACGCGGTTCCGGCACCGATCCAGCCAATCGCTTTCTTGATCACGGCAATTACCTGGTCTACGGGCTGGCGGCAACTTGTTGTTGGGTGCTTGGCCTGCCGCATGGGCTGGCCGTTCTGCACGGCAAGACCCGGCGCGGCGGATTGGTATTCGACGTGGCTGACTTGATCAAGGACGGGGTTATCCTGCCGCAGGCTTTCATCTCGGCCGTACGTGGCGACGAGGAACAGGAATTCCGCCAGGCCTGCATCGAGCGGCTGACCCAGGTCGAAGCGCTGGATCACATGATTGATACCGTCAAGCGCGTAGCTTCGGAGTTTTCGCAACAGGCCGAGCAGGCATGAATATCCTGCTCGTCTCCCAGTGCCACAAGAATGCGCTCAAGGAAACCCGGCGCATTCTTGATCAGTTCGCCGAGCGGCGTGGGGAGCGCACCTGGCAGACGCCAATCACCCAGGCGGGCCTGAATACTCTGCGCAAAATGCTGCGCAGGACAGCCCGCAAGAATACGGCCGTGGCCTGCCACTGGATCCGCAGCGCCAACCACACCGAGCTGCTGTGGATTGTCGGCGACGGCTCGCAATTCAATTTCCGCGGCGCGGTTGCCACCCACACCACAATGAACGACGTCCTGCGCCGGGCCGATGAAAATGATTGGCACACGCTGACCGACATGCACCTGCTGGCCTCGCTGGCCGCCCTGTTCCACGACTTCGGCAAGGCCTGCCAAGCCTTTCAGGACAAGCTCAGAGGCAATAATCGTGAGCGCAACCGCTATCGGCACGAATGGATTTCACTGCGACTGCTGCAGGCCTTCGTGGATGGAGATGATGATACCGGCTGGCTGACGCAGCTACAGAATGCGGAAGAGATGGATGAAAAAGCCTGGCTGAAAAGGCTGCAGCGGGATGGCTTGGATGAACGCCAACCTCTGCCGCTGGCCGCATTGCCGCCGATTGCTCAAGTGGTCGGCTGGCTGATCCTCAGCCATCATCGCCTGCCGGTGCTGCCCAGCATGAATGGCGATGAACAGTTGCCCATTGGCCGCAAGGCCCGCAACGTCAATGCTGCATCCATACCGGCCCTGCCCGATGGCATCGAAGCCAGCTGGAATGAGATTGACGCACCGAATGACACGACCCTGATCAAACCCTACTGGGAATTTCCAGAAGGCCTGCCCAGCTGCAGTCAAGCCTGGCGCAAGCGCGCCCGCCGCGTGGCTCGACAGGCATTGGCACAGCAACAGAATTTGGCAGCAGTAGATCTGCATAATCTGTACGCGCTGCACATGGCCCGTCTTTGCCTGATGCTGGCTGATCATCATTACTCCAGCCTGAGCGACCAGGCACTGCACCGGCCGACAAGCGGCGACAAGAATTTTCCGCTGTTTGCCAACACCGCCGATGGCAACAGGCTGGCACAGCGCCTGGATGATCATCTGCTGGGCGTCACCCGCGAGGTCGGCGCTATAGCGCATCGCCTGCCGGACACCCTCGCCGCCCTGCCGCGCCTGGCCCGCCACAAGGGCTTTCGCAAGCGCAGCAGGAATCCCCGCTTTCGCTGGCAGGACAAGGCCTTTGACTTGGCCGCGGGACTCCGTGAACGCAGTCGGGATCAAGGTTTTTTCGGCGTCAACATGGCTTCAACCGGCTGCGGCAAGACGCTGACCAATGGCCGCATCTGCTACGCCCTGGCCGAGCCCGATCAGGGCGCGCGCTTCACCATCGCGTTGGGCCTGCGCACCCTGACGTTGCAGACCGGCAACACCTATCGACGGGATTTGAATCTGTCCAGCGATGACCTGGCGATCCGTGTCGGCGGTCAGGCCAGCCGGATGTTGTTCGAACAGCAGCAGGCCGAACAGGAGCAAGCAGACAAGCTGGATATCCAGGGCCGGGCGTCTGCCGAACCGCTGTTCGACAGCGATGGCCATGTGCATTTCGATGGCCAAATCGATGATCACCCGCTGTTATCCCGCGTGGTACAGAATCCGCATGCGCGCGCCTTGATCACCGCGCCGATTCTCGCCTGCACCATCGACCATCTCATGCCGGCCACCGAAAGCCTGCGTGGCGGCAGCCAAATCGCCCCCATGCTGCGACTGATGGGCGCCGACCTGATTCTGGATGAACCGGATGATTTCGGCATAAAAGACATGCCGGCGCTGACCCGGCTGGTCTTCATGACTGGCCTGCTTGGTTCGCGCGTATTGCTGTCCTCCGCCACCCTGCCGCCGGCCATGGTGGAAGGGCTGTACTGCGCCTATCGGGCCGGCCGCGAGCAATACCAGAATAACCGTGGCGAACCCGGCGCAGCGCTCAACATCTGCTGCGCCTGGTTTGACGAGCATGGCTGCATGCATCATGACTGTCCGGACGATGAGATTTTCCGTACCCAGCATGCTGATTTCGCCAAGCGGCGAGCAAGCAAGCTGGCCAAGAATGCGCCCAGACGCCGGGCCCGCATCGTACCCATCAGCTTCACGCCGAAAAAACCCGAACAGCTGCCACAGCAATTTGCCCATGAGCTGCTACGGCACTCCCTGGCTCTGCACGAGAGTCATCACGAAATCGATTCGAAAACCGGCCACCGCATCAGCTTTGGCCTGATCCGCATGGCCAACATCGGCCCATTGTTTGATGTCGCCCGCGCCCTGTATGCACAAGACGCCCCGGCTGACGTGCGTATTCATCTTTGCGTCTACCATTCGCAGTTT
>DATGUT010000207.1:0-3771 GCA_035301185.1 Salinisphaeraceae bacterium | reverse complement strand
TTGCCGTGGCGGTCATCATCGGCACCGAGCTCACCATCCTGCGTAATTATCCGGGCATTGATCGCATCACCATCATCTGCGCCAGTGGCCTGGTCGCGGCCCTGGTGGCATGGCCGCTGGCGCAGCCGCTGTCCCTGGCCCTGCCGAGCTATGCCGCGCTGGCCATAATGGGCCTGCTGCAGATGCCTGCGGCCATGGTGTTGGTGGCCATTGCGACGCGTTATCTGCCATCACCGGAAGTGGCGCTGTTCATGCTGATCGAATCGGTTTTGGGGCCGCTCTGGGTGTGGCTGGTGGTCGGCGAAGTGCCGCCACAACTCACTTTTGTGGGTGGCGCGCTCGTATTGTTGACGGTCGCGCTGCACGCGGGCCTGGGCGTGCGTGAATCCCGGCGGCTCACGGCGCGGCGGGAGCTGCTGGGCAAGGAGGCCTGAGCCATTGGCGCATCGTCTTTTTTCCGGATATTCTCTGCTGCAGCATTATAATTGGGTTCTCGCCACAGCCGACATGGGCGAAAGAGCGACGCCCACACCCGCCTACATAAGAGATATCAATGTCCTACGTGCATGAAACGCTGGCTGCTCTACGCCAGAGCAGCCCGGCGCAAACCGAGTTCTACCAGGCGACGGAGGAAGTGCTCGACTCGCTGCAGCCGCTGCTTGAGGCCGATGACCGTTATGCTCGGTACGGTATCATCGAGCGCCTAGTCGAACCCGAACGCCAGATCATGTTCCGGGTGGCATGGATGGATGATGACAACCGGGTGCGGGTCAACAAGGGCTATCGCATCCAGTTCAATTCGGCGCTCGGCCCATGCAAAGGTGGTCTGCGCTTTCACCCCAGCGTCAACTCAGGTGTCATAAAATTCCTCGGCTTCGAGCAAATCTTCAAGAACGCATTGATCGGATTACCGATTGGCGGCGCCAAGGGCGGCGCCGACTTTGACCCCAAGCCTTGCTCCGATGCGGAAATCATGCGTTTCTGCCATGCCTTCATCAACGAGCTGCATCATTACATCGGGCCGAGCATCGATGTGCCCGCCGGCGATATCGGCGTCGGCCGGCGCGAGATCGGCTACATGTACGGTCAGTATCGGCGCCTGACCCATCGCTATGAAGGTGCCTTCACCGGCAAGGGTCTGAGTTGGGGCGGCTCGCTGGTGCGCAAGGAAGCCACCGGCTATGGCTGCGTGTATTTCGCTGAAAACATGCTCAACGCCAAGGGGCAAGGCCTGGAAGGCAACAAATGCCTGGTGTCCGGAGCTGGCAACGTGGCCATCTATACCATTGAAAAGATTTATCATTTGCGGGCGTTGCCGATTACCTGTTCGGACTCGAAGGGCACCCTGCACGATCCCAGCGGCATCGATCTGGACACGCTGAAACGCCTCAAGGAAGAAGATTACCGGCCTTTGAGCGATTATCTCGAATTCAACCCGAAGGCGAAATTCATCCCCGTCGAGGACTATCCGAAGGATGGCCACGCCGTCTGGCGCATTCCGGCGGCAGCGGCATTCCCATGCGCGACCCAGAATGAGCTGACCGCCGCCGATGCCGAAGCCCTGCTGGCCAACAGTGTCACCTGTATCAGCGAAGGCGCCAACATGCCCGCCACGGCGGACGCCGTCGATCGCATTCTCGATGCCGGCATTGCCTACGGGCCGAGCAAGGCGGCCAATGCCGGTGGCGTCGCCACCAGCCAGTTGGAAATGCAGCAGAACGCGGGCATGACCCAATGGAGCCGGCGCAAGGTGGATACTGCGCTGCGTGACATCATGGCCGACATCTACCGACGCTGCAGTGCCACCGCTGAAGAGTTCGGCCAGCCGGGCAATCTCGTGACCGGTGCCAATATCGCCGGCTTCCGGCGCGTGGCGGAAGCCATGATCGAGCAGGGGGTGTTCTGAATTGCGCTCAAAACAATGCTGCCCGGCGAGGGGCGCGAGCGTTGTCGATTTGCGAGAGAGCAGGGCGCCGGCTGCTGGTTTTTCGCTTTATCAGTCCACACCGATGTAGATGATGCAATAGGGAAAGGATATTTCCCTGTCTTCGTACTGACCGAGTTCGCTGACGCTGCAACGGAGCACTTCGTGCTCGTCGTAGCCAGCGTTGATGATCAGTGCCACACTGGTGGCGGCTGGATATAGCGCTTGGATCTGCTTGATCAACTTGGGCAGCTCCAGGCCCATGCAGAACAACACCCAGACATCGGGCAGGCAGTTGCGATCAGCCTGCATGAAGGACTCCAGGTCGCTCATCAGCAACCGGCGGTTGCCTTCGCCGAGGATGGTTTGTGCCAGCAGCGCATTGGCGGCATTGAAGCTGGAGGCGCCGGGGACGAGCTGCGGCTTGAAGTGGCGAAACGCCGTCAAATAGCCGCGATAGGGGCTGAACAGGCCGATATCGCCGGACTCGATCAGGACGATGGTCTGGCCGGCGGCATGTGCGCTTTCCAGTTTTTCGCGCATGGTCGCTTCCTGCTGCTCGGCTTCCTCTGCGCTCAGGCGGCGCAGTGCGAGGCTGGAAAACAGGCCGTGGCCGCCATCGATCACTTCCTTGCCGGCCAATTCCTCGGCAAAGCGCTCGCGCTGTCTCGTCGAGGCAATCACCAGGTCGGCGGCTTGCAGGATGCGATGGCCTTTCAGGGTGATGTTTTCCTTCTCGCCCGGGCCGGTATTGACAATGAAAAACCGTGTTTGTTCCGCCATTTAGATCCTTTTCTTCGGGTGCAACAATATGCCTCGCAAAGCGACTGTGCCGGTGTGTTCACAGTTGCAGTGCTTGCGCCAGCGGGGTGTCGCCGTCATAGAAATTGACCGTGCGACGGCTGGCGGCATCGGTTTCGATGACGTGGGTGATGACGGCGGCGACATTGTCACGAGAAGTGACTTTCTTGGCCGCGGGCCAATCACCTTCGACCTGGCCACGCGCATCGGCCATCTGCAGCTTGCCGCTGGCCGGCTCCAGCGTCAGCCGTCCGGGGCCGACAATGGTGTAATCCAGCGCAGTTGCGCGCAAGTAGGCATCGGCAGCATGCTTGGCCTTGGCGTAGGGATAAAAGCTGTCATCGGGATCGAGCCTTTGGTAGTGCTCATCGGCGCCAGCATAGGAGATCATGACATAGCGCTCGACTTGTGCCTGTGCGGCCGCCTGCATGGTGCGAATGGCGGCGTCATGATCGACGGCCCGGGTACGCTCGGGTGAGCCGCCGCCGGCGCCGGCGGCAAAGACAATGGCCGCGGC
This sequence comes from Salinisphaeraceae bacterium, assembly GCA_035301185.1. Classification (GTDB taxonomy): domain Bacteria; phylum Pseudomonadota; class Gammaproteobacteria; order Nevskiales; family Salinisphaeraceae; genus DATGUT01. The sequence goes on along the minus strand of DATGUT010000207.1, from coordinate 529 downwards.
CGCGGCAAACAGCTCGGCGAAGTCGTCGACACTGGCGCGCTCCAGATCGAGCAGAACCGGACTGCCGCCCGCATTTTCGACGTCGCCGTGTTGCTCCGGATTGCGGATGACAGCATCCACCGCAAAGCCGGCTTGCTTGAGCCTGGCAGCCAGAAGCAAAGCGATCTTGCCATGGCCGCCGAGGATGACGATGCGTTTTGTGCTGGACATGAGGAAGCCTCGTGGCTGTGTGGAATCGGTTCATCTGCAGAGAGTGTGGCGGTCGTTGCTGGAAAGACAAGCCGGGTTATTCGCGGTGACCCTGGGAACAGCCATAACTGTGCATAATGTATATTATGTTAAATAAATATTATAGCATGACCGGATATGTCTCACGCGCTCACCTTTTTGCCGAACTTGCCGGCATGTGGCTTTATTATTCGTGTAGCCCACAATGCTAGTATTGGTGCCACACATGACTCATTCTGTTCATTGCATGGAGTAACCCAAATGGCAGCAGTTACAGCACCCTCATATTCCGACGTATCGT
>DATGUT010000206.1:0-11504 GCA_035301185.1 Salinisphaeraceae bacterium | reverse complement strand
TCGTCGTCGTCATTGCGCGGGCGGCGGCAGAAGATCGGATGCTCGCCGGCTGCGCGAAAACGCACGTAATAGGCCCAGTCGCCATCCGGTGCGGGCACGCTGGCGTCTTTCTCCGCGATGCGGCCGCGCATTTCCGCGACCAGCGTGCGGCGCAGCTGCGCCGTGTCGGCCATTTGCGCTTCAGTCCACGCGTTTTCCGCTTCCAGATGCGCGCGGATGTCATCAGCCAGCTGCGTCGGATCCTGCATGGCTTCGCGCCAGTTGGCGGCGCGCAACCAGGCGTAGTCATCAATCAGGGTAATCCCGTGGTGGGTGCGCGCGCTCGGGCGGCGTTCGGCCCGCGGCGGCTGTGTGGGAAAGGACATGATTGTGTGCTCAAAAGCGCCATTCTCGCATGCTTTGGCACAGAGGCAATGCCGGCTTGAGCGATGCCTGCGAACAGGCGATCATGGCTGTATGAGCTCAACCAAAGGAGGCAGGCATGCAACGCTCAGTCAACGGCCTGACGATTGAATGCGTCCAGGGCGACATTACCCAGCAGCCGGATTGCGAGGCCATCGTCAACGCCGCCAACAGCAAGCTCGCCGGCGGCGGTGGCGTCGATGGCGCCATTCATCGCGCCGCCGGCCCGGAACTGGTCAAGGCAAGCCGTGCGCTGGGGCCGATCAAGGCCGGTGAGGCGGTGATCACCGAGGCATTCGAGCTGCCCAACAGCCACGTCATCCACTGCGTCGGGCCGGTTTATCATGCCGACAAACCGGTGGCCGAACAGCTCGCCTCCTGTTACACGCGCGCCATGCAGCTGGCGGCCGAGGCTGGCGCCACCAAGGTCGCCTTCCCGGCCATTTCCACCGGTGTGTATGGCTATCCGCTGGCCGAGGCCAGCCGCGTGGCCATGCGCGCGGTGGCGGACTGTGCCGCACAACGCGGCTCGGTCGAGTTGGCGCGTTTCGTGCTGTTCTCTGAACAGTCGCTGGCGGCGTTCAACGCGGCCCTGGATGGCGTCTGAGCACACGCTGCAGCGACCATGGTCGCATTCGGTTCAGGGGCGACTGCTGGCATAATCGGTACTTTTAACAGTGCAGGAGAAGACCATGGCTGCAGTCACACCAACAACCTATGCCAGCGAGTTCCAACAGGCGCGCGACAATCCGCGCGCGTTCTGGGCGCGCGCCGCCGAGGACATCCGTTGGACGAAAAAGCCGCAGCGGATTCTGGATGACAGCAAGCCACCATTCTATCGCTGGTTTGCCGACGGCGAGCTCAACACCTGCGACAACTGCGTCGATCGCCATGTCGATGCCGGCCGCGGTGACGACCCTGCCTTGATTTACGACAGCCCTGTCACCGGCAACAAGAAAACGTTTACCTTTGCCGAGTTGCGCGACGAGGTTGCGCGTGTTGCCGGCATGTTGCACGCCCAGGGCGTGGAGAAGGGTGATCGCGTGGTCATCTACATGCCGATGATCCCCGAGACCGTGTTCGCCATGCTCGCCTGTGCGCGCATTGGCGCGATTCATTCGGTCGTGTTCGGCGGTTTTGCCGGCGCCGAGTTGGCCAAGCGCATCGACGATGCACGGCCGAAAGTGCTGTTGTCGGCTTCCTGCGGCATCGAGCCGAATCGGGTGGTGGAATACAAGCCGCTGCTCGATCGCGCTTGCGAGCTGGCTGCACATGCGCCGGATTGCTGCATTATTTTTCAGCGCGAACAGCATCGCTGTGAGTTGATCGCCGGGCGCGATCACGATTGGAGCGAGCTGCTGGCCGAGGCTGCGCCGGCGGACTGCGTGCCGGTCAAGGCGACCGACCCACTGTACGTGCTGTACACCTCCGGCACCACCGGCACGCCTAAAGGCGTGGTGCGTGACAATGGTGGGCACGCGGTGGCACTCAATTGGTCGATGAAGAATATCTACGACGTGCAGGCCGGCGACGTGTACTGGGCCGGCTCGGATGTCGGCTGGGTGGTTGGCCACTCCTATATTGTCTACGGACCGCTCATTGCCGGCTGCACCACCGTGCTGTACGAGGGCAAGCCCGTGGGCACGCCGGATGCCGGCGCTTTCTGGCGTGTCATTTCCGAACACAAGGTGCAGGTGTTTTTTACCGCACCGACCGCGTTTCGAGCGATCAAGAAAGCCGACCCGCAGGGCAAGGAAGTCGCCAAATACGACTTGTCGAATTTCCGTATCCAATTCCTCGCTGGCGAGCATTGCGACCCGGACACGGCCAAGTGGGCACACGGGATACTCGGCGTGCCGATTGTCGATCACTGGTGGCAGACTGAAACCGCCTGGCCGAACGTGGCCAACCCGATGGGCATCGAGCCACTGGATGTGCCCTATGGTTCCGCCGGGCGGCCGGTGCCGGGCTACCTGGTGGAAGTGCTCGGCGATGACGGCAAGCCCGTGGCGACGGGCGAGATGGGCGATATCTGCAATCGCCTGCCGCTGCCGCCCGGCACCTTGCAAACGCTGTGGAACAATGACGAGCGCTTCATCAGCTCCTACATGGCGACCTACGAGGGCTATTACCGCTCCGGAGATGCCGGCTATTTCGATGCGGCGGGCAACGTGTATGTCATGAGCCGCATTGACGACGTCATCAACGTCGCCGGCCATCGCCTGTCCACCGGCGCCATGGAGCAGGTGCTGGCCGGCCATCCCGACATTGCCGAGACTGCGGTCATCGGCGTCGCCGATGCCGACAAAGGCCAGGTGCCGGTCGGCCTGGTGGTGCTCAAGTCGGGGGTCGACAAGTCGCAGGAAACGCTGGTGGCGGAACTGGTGCAACTCATGCGCGACGAAATCGGTCCGGTGGCTTCATTCAAGAGGGCGCTCGTGGTCGATGGCCTGCCCAAGACTCGTTCCGGCAAGGTTGTGCGCGGCACGCTGCGCGATATGGCCGATGGCAAGGACTGGCAGGCGCCGGCCACAATCGAGGATCCGGCCGTGCTGGAGAATATCCAGGCCCGATTGGCCGCCAGCGGCTACCCGGCGGCCTGATCAGCCGCCAGCGGGGCGGCGCATGATGTAGTCATCCATGACGAAGCCGTCGCCGATGTCCTTCACGTCGGTGGTTTCGATGACAAAGCCGAGCCGGCGATAGGCAGCGATGGCCTTGTTGTTGTGGCGATTGACGCGCAGCTTGAGCGTCGCGTTGGCGCTATCCTCGGTTACCCGCTGCAGCAGAGCGCCGGCAACGCCGGTGCGGCGCGCCGTGCTCAGGACGTAAATCTGCTCGAGCCAAGCCAGGTTGTCGTCCGCGGCAGCCGCGACCCAGCCGGCGTAAGCGATCGCGTCGCCGGTTGCAACCTCGCAGGCGAGCAGAAAGCGATAGCCGTGGGCCTGTGCCGCGGCCAGCGCTGCCTGCGTATAGCGTTGCGCCAGCATGTACTCGACCTGCGCGCTGCCGATCAGCGGCGTGTAGTGTTCGCGCCAGATGACATGCGCCAGGCGAATGATTTCGGCCCGGCCGGCATTGCCGTCGGCAGGCCGGATCGTGCCGCTGAAACTCAACTTCCCTGCGGCCATAGATAAAGCATGTGTGAGCCGTTCAGGTCATCCAGGCCGATGCCGGGCAGCAGGCTGCTGTTGCCGGCTGCGCGCGGGGCGAGGTCGCTGCCGCCTGCGCGGGCATACAGGTTGTGTGGTGGTCGGCTGCCGCGGTAGTAGCGCACGATGCGCGCCTGATCCACTTCGGCGCTAGCCTGGGCCGCATCAATAACGTCGGGAACATGGCCCGTGGCATCGACCAGGCCCAGTGCCAGCGCCTGCTCGGCGGAGAATATGCGGCCATCGGTGATTTCGGCCAGTTTATTTGTATTCAAGCTGGGCCGGTTCTCGCGCACCACGTGCACGAAGCGCTGGTACATATCGTCCAGAATGCGCTGGACGATGCGCCGCTCCTCGGGGCTCGCATGCTTGAGTGGCGACAGCAGGTCCTTGTTCGGCCCCGAGATATAAGTTTCGCTTTCGATGCCCAGCTTGTGCAGCAGACCGCTGGCATCGAAGCTGACCAGGATCACGCCGATGGAGCCGGTGATGGTCGTTGGCTGCGCGATGATCTTGTCCGCCGCCACGGCGACGTAATAGCCGCCTGAAGTGGCCAGCGTACCCAGGCTGGCGAGCACCGGAATTTCGGTCTCCTTCTGAAAGCGATTGATTTCGGCGTATATTTCATCGCTTGCAGCCACCGTGCCGCCGGGGCTGTCGATGCGCAGGATCACGGCGACCAGATTCGGATCTTGCCGGGCCCTGCTCAGGGCGGCGTTGACTCGCTCCAGAGTTGATGGTTCGTGCAGCAGGCCGAAGGCACGGCTTTGCGGCGTGCCGGAGATAAAGCCGGTGATCGGCAGCCACAGGATCTTGGCGCTGCCTTTGCCCTGGATGACGACTTCCTGCAGTTTGTCACTGCCGCCGGAAAAAGGTGTGATGACGATGCAGCCACTCAGCAGAGCAGCGCAGAGCAGCAGTGCTGTCAGGATGCGGGCCCGCATTAATGCCTTTGTTCCTGCCAGTTCTCGATGGCGGCAATGATCACGTTTGCCGCCATGGTCAGGCTGCCCCGGGCTTGGTCCCGCTGGCCATCGACCAAGTGTTCCCAAGCATGGGCAATAAACGGGCGTGCATCGCCGATGACTTGCTGTTCATGCAGCTGTGCGTAGGCAGCCTCCAGTGCGGCCAGGCACTGTTCAATGGCGTAGGGTTCCATGCCGGCTTCCTTGAACACCATCACGCAGGCCGCAGCAGCGGCGCCGTCGAGCATGGCATCGTCATGCGGGCTGGCGGCATGCGTTTCGCGCTGCAAATGCACGAAATGGTTGATTATGTCGATCAACGCCAGCATGGCGGGCATGTCTGCATGCAGGGTCGGATCGCCGCGCTTGGCTGCCGTTTCGGCGGCAACCTGCAGCGCTGGGCCGACGATGTTGTGGTAGATGTCCGGATCCAGTGTGGCTGGATCAAGCGGATCCGGGAGGTAACTGGGGTCGATGGACATGGCGGATTCCGGAAGTTGCGTCGTCATGCGGCCAAGTGGCGCAGTGCGGTCATTATACATCGCGAGGCTGCGGCAAAGCCCAGGCCGACCTATGGACAAGCCTACCCAATGGCACTCAGACGACGGGCAGATGAATGATGACGCGAGCACCACCCTGCGGGCTGTGATCGAGCTCGATGGTGCCGGTATAGCTGCGCACCAGCTCCGCCGCGACTGCCAGGCCGAGCCCTTGGCCCTCGCGCGTGGTGTCGGCGCGTACGCCGCGTTCGAGCAGCTCGCGGTCGTAGTCCGGCGGGAAGCCGGCGCCGTTGTCGTCGATGATCAGGCGCAGTTCGTTGGCATTGATCTCAGCCGCCACGTGTATCCGGTCGCCGCCGTACTTGGCGGCGTTGTCCATCACCGTGCCCAGCAACTCGGTCAGATCACCTTCGTCAATGCGTGCCTTCAGGCTGGCTGCGACCGCCGTCGTGAAGCGCACCTGTTGTTCGGCATAAACCTTGCTCAGCGCCCGCGCCAGCCGTGCCACGACCGGAGCGATGGCGATGGGCCGTGCCAGGCTGCGCTTGCCCGCGGCGGCCGCCTTTTGCAATTGGTAGTCGAGGATGTCGTTCATGCGCTCGAGCTGGTGTTTGGCCTGCTGCCGCGCAAGCGTGTTGCTGCCGCCTTCATCCGCCAGCCCGTGCAGGATGGCCATTGGTGTCTTCAGGCTGTGGGCCAGATCGCCGAGGGCGTTGCGATAGCGCTGCAGGCGCGCCTCATCGTTGGCGAGCATGGTGTTGAGGCTGGTCACCAGCGGTTGGATCTCGCTTGGATAACGGCCGCCAATCTGACGCTGCTCGTCCCTTTGCAGAGTATGCAGAGCCTGTGCCAGGCGCCGCAGCGGCGCCAGCCCCCAACGCAGAATCAGCAGCTCTACAATCAGCAACGCCAGCGCAGCGACGAACAGCACCGGCCAGAGCGTGCTGCGGAAACGGTTCATCTGGCCGATGAGCGCACTTGCATCTTCGGCCACGATCAGGGTATAGCGATAATTCTGCCCCGATTGCACGACCCAGCGAAAGCCGAAGGCCAGGACCAGCAAGGTGTTGTTGCTGGGGCCGGTGGCGCGGGTGAACTGCCAGGCGCCGACTGCAGGCGGCTGCTCCAGTTGAATGGTGCCGTACATGGAGGGCGAGCGCCATATGGTATTGCCTTCGCCATCCAGTGTCAGCGCGTACAGGCCCGAACCGGGGCGTGCCAAATCCGCTTCCGGCAGCACGCCGGTCGGGATGTTGAACATGCCGCTGGCAGTGATTTCGGCATTGCCGAGCAGGGCGTAGGTCAGTCCCTGCAGGCGATCACGCTGCGCCTGATACATGCGTTTGCTGACCGCGGTTTCCAAGGCAAAACCGACCAGAATGATGAAGGCCAGCAACAAAACCCCCGTCGCTGCGAGCAGCCGGGCCCGCAGGGAGTTCATTACTCTGCGCTGTCCCGAGCCAGGCGGTAGCCGCGTCCGCGCAGGGTTTCGATTGGCTTGCGCGTGCCATCGGGGTCCAGCTTGGAACGCAGCCGGCGGATGAACACTTCGATGACATTGCTGTCGTGCTCGGCATCCTCTTCGTAGATGTGTTCCGTCAATGCAGTCTTGGAGACCACGGCGCCAGCATGCAGCATCAGATATTCCAGCACACGATATTCATAGGCGGTCAGCTCGACCGGCTCGCTTGCAACATAGACTTCCTGGCTGGCCGTATCAAGCTGGATGGCGCCGCATTCGAGCATGGGCTGCGCCCAGCCGCGCGAGCGTCGCACCAGGGCCTGGATGCGGGCAATGAGTTCCTCGGGATGAAAGGGTTTGACGACATAATCGTCGGCGCCGGTTTCCAGGCCCTCCACCTTGTCTTGCCAGCGGCTGCGCGCGGTCAGGATGAGAATGGGGTAGTCAAGGCCGGCGGCACGCACGTCGGTGATGATGTCCAGCCCCGTCGGCCCCGGCAGCCCGATATCGATGATGGCAATATCGATTGGATATTCCATGGCATAGAACAGACCTTCTTCACCTTCGCCGGTTTCGTCCACCGCGAAGCCTTCGGCACGCAATTGCTTGCAGATTTGTTCCCGTAGTTCAGTGTCGTCTTCGACTACCAGCACGCGCATACACGGCCTCGTTCATGTAAGCGATGGCCGCTTCCGATGCGGTCGTGATGCAACTCGGCAACGGCAATCGAAAATCCAGGCACCGTTCAGGTGCATGTCGTCATTATCAGAATGTGTCGGTCGGGAGTTCCTGCTGCACTCAACGATTCCTTTCATGGTGAGCGTTGATGTAAACCACACGCAGTTGTCCATTGCGCAGCAGCTTGACGCGATAATATGGCCGCTCGACATCCTCTTCCAGATTCACGCCCAGTATTCTGCCGCCATATTCGCTGCGGGCAGCATGAGCCGCCTCCGCAGCGCTGATGTTGACGGTTTTGACCGCTTCGGCCCCCAAGCTGTCGGCGCGCTCATGCTCGGTAACAGACTGGCGCGCAGCCAGCTTCCGGGCAGCTTCATCGACAAACTGCGTTGCTCCGGCGGCTTGCGCCACGGCCGCAGCCAGCCAGACAACCAGGCACAGCAGAGCCAGCATTGTGGCATAGGTTTGATACGGGTTGTTGTGGACTGAACTCGACATGTCGTAATCAATGTTTGGCAACTGGCTGTCGATCAGCAGGTCGGCAACCGCAGCTCCTTCCAAGAATCACTTGCTTGTGCGAATAGATTAAGATGGCGGTGCTGAATCCGGCCTGAAGCGCTATGGTGTCAACCCATCATCAGCCGTTTCGACTGTGCGCAAATGCAATCCGATCCCTTGTCTGCACCGCTGACGCTGCCCTGCGGCGTACGCTTGAATAATCGTATCGCCAAAGCAGCCGTCTGCGAAGGGCTGGCGGATGCGCAACTGCAGCCAACCCATGCCCACGAGCGATTATACCGCCGTTGGGCGGAAAGTGGACCAGGCTTGCTGGTGAGCGGTGCTGTCGAAGTCGATCATCATGCCTTGCGTCAAGCCGGCAACGTGCTCATCGATGACGACACCAGACATGATGCGCTGGCTCGTTGGGCGGCGGCCGGCAGCACTGCCGGCAACGCCTTCTGGCTGCAATTGGCACATGCGCGCGGCAACCGGGCAACCTGGCCGCGTTGGCGCCGATCTGCTCCGAGCGCAAATACAGACCAGGCGCTGGCAGCGCGCTTCGCTCAGGCGGCGCAAACTGCCGCAGCGGCTGGTTTCGGTGGCATTCAGATCGGGCTGTCCGGAAACAGCCAGGCCGGAGCACTGGCAGCGCCGCGCAGCCATTCGCAGGACAACCACCAGGGCACTGCGTGGCCCGCAAGCTTGCTGCTCGCGATCCTGCGCGCAGTGCGTGCCGCGGTGCCACCAGGCTTCGCGGTGGGGATCAGGCTCAACACCGCTGATGTGCATGCCCGAGATCAAGGTGAAAAACATTACCGGCAACTAATGCAGCAACTGAACGGACTCGGCGTAGATCTGCTCGAACTGGTGCTGCCGACGCAGGCGGCGCATCGCGCGAGAGCAGTGGATTGCGTCCTGCCAATACGCGCGGCGGCGACGCTGCCGCTCATGCTGACAGGCGGCTTTCGCAGCCGTGAAGACATGCTGGCCGCGCTGGCCGCAGACCACTGTGACATGATTGGCTTGGCCCGCCCATTTTGTGCCGATCCACGTTTCGCACGCCGCCTGTTGGAGGGCACCGAATCGGCAGTGCCGGACTTCAATGTCGGGCTGGCCTGGTACCGCGTCCAGCTTGCGCGTATCGGCCGCGGGCTGGAGCCGGATTGGCACCTGCGCCCGGCGCAGGCGCGCCTGTTGCAATGGCTGCAGCGATTGCGCCGGACATCGCACGGCGCCGGCGACAAGGATTAGCCGCTTTGGTCGCTGAATCGTACATTTCTGCGCACAGCGTTGCGTTTGTCCCGCGCATGCACGACAGCGGCAACGTCGAAGTGGGCCGGGTGCTGCCCGCGGTGCGGCGAATCAAGCCGAGCTGGACAGGCCGCTTCATGGGTTGATCAAAATGGCCCGAAAATCGTTGACATTGGTGCGGGTCGGGCCGGTCATCAGCAAATCGCCCGTGGCCGCGAACAGGTCATAGGCATTGTTGTTTGCCAGACAGGCCGCGGCATCCACACCGGCCGCGCGAGCACGCGCCAGCGTATCCGGATACAGCAGCGCGCCGGCATTGTCCTCGGAACCGTCAATGCCGTCCGTGTCTGCCGCCAGCGCAAAAATGCCGGGCGCGCCCGCGAGTGCCTGCGCCAGGCCGAGCAGGTATTCCGTATTGCGCCCGCCGCGGCCGCTGGCGCGCAGCGTCACGCTGGTCTCACCACCGGACAGCAGCAACTGCGGCCGTCTGCTCGCGGCCTGCAGCTGCAGCGCTTGGCGCGCGTGGGCGCGCCCGAGCGCGCGCGCTTCGCCTTCGAGCGCATCGCCCAGCAGCTGCACTCGCAGTCCATCTTGTGCGGCGTAGTGTTGCGCGGCGGCCAGTGCATCGGCGGCAGTGGCGATGACGGTCACGCTCTGCCTGGCCGCCTGCGGCAACGGCTCTCGGGCCGCTGTCGGCTGTTCGAGCAACAGGCGGACGCGTTCCGGCAGCTCAATGGCATAGCGTTCGACAATGGCCAGCGCCTCGGCCCGCGTGCTGCGACTCGCAATGGTCGGGCCGGATGCCACCAGCGCCGGGTTATTGTCCGGGATGTCCGAGATGACCAGCGACACGACCCGCGCCGGCGCCGCCGCTGCAGCCAGGCGGCCGCCCTTGATGGCCGACAGCTGGGAGCGCACGGTATTGATTGCCGCAATCGGCGCGCCGCTGCGCAGCAGCGCCCGGGCCACGGCCTGCTTGTCCGCCAACGTGATGCCCGGCGCCGGCAGGCACAGCAGGGAGGAGCCGCCGCCGGAGATCAGCGCCAGCAGCAAATCATCTTCGCCCAGCGATGCCACCGCGGCCAGCATGCGCCGTGCGGCCTGCTCGCTGAGCCCATCCGGCACTGGATGGGCTGCCTCCAGCACCTCTATCTGCCGGCACGGCGCGCCATGGCCATAGCGGGTCACGACCAGGCCCGCCAGCTGCCCGGGCCAGTGTGCCTCCACCGCCTGTGCCATCGCCGCCGCCGCCTTGCCGGCGCCAACCACCAGTGTGCGCCCTACCGGCCGCGCAGGCAGATGTGAAGGCAGGCACTGGCGCGGCTGCACCGCCTGCACGGCATGGTTGAACAGCCGGCGCAGCCAAGAGCCGGGGTTGTCCATTCGCCGTGTGGTTTTATCCATTGGTCATTCGATCCCGCAGTCGTAAAGTGGCGAAGAATATCCAGTTGGCCGTGCCGGCATCACTATAAGCGTCAATTTAGCAGTAACTGCCCGGGCCAAAGTTGTATCATCGGGTCATGCCGCCGTGCCAGCGCGTGTATGCGCACCCAACGAATTTCTGCGAAGGAGCCGTGATTCATGACTTCTGCTGACCTGACCCCCGAGCTGACAAAACAATTGCAGGCAGTCGTCGGTGCCGGCGGCTGGCTGACCGATGAAGAAGCGCTGGCGCCCTACGTGCACGACTGGCCGGGTTTTTTCACTGGCCGCACACCCATGGTGCTGCGCCCGGCCACGACTGAGCAGGTGAGTGCGATCATGCGCCTGTGTGCCGAGGCGGGAGTGGCGATCGTGCCGCAAGGCGGCAACACCGGTTACATGGGCGGCGCGACGCCGGATGAGTCCGGGCGCCAGGTCATCGTTTCGCTGGCGCGCATGAATCGCGTACGTGAGGTCGATGCCGCCAATTACACGCTCACGGTCGAGGCTGGCTGCATTCTGCAGCAGGTGCAACAGGCTGCAGACGAGGCCGGCCTGTATTTCCCGCTCAGCCTGGGCGCCGAGGGCACGTGCCAGATCGGCGGCAATTTGTCGACCAACGCCGGCGGCACCGCCGTGCTGCGCTATGGCAATGCGCGCGATCTGGCATTGGGCTTGGAAGTGGTGCTGCCGGATGGGCGCGTGTGGCATGGGCTGCGACGACTGCGCAAGAACAACACCGGCTACGATTTTCGCCACTTGTTCATTGGCGCCGAAGGCACGCTCGGCATTATCACGGCGGCGGTGCTCAAGCTGTTTCCGCAGCCGCAAAGCGTGGCCACGGCCATGGTGGCGCTGCCGGATCTGGCCGCTGCCGTGAACCTGCTCAGCCACTTGCGCCGCTACAGCGGTGATCTTGTCACCGGCTTTGAATACATCGACGGTGCGGCGCTTGAGTTGGTGGCCGCGCATGTGCCGGACAGCCGCGTGCCCTTGCGCGGCCACGAGCACGTAGCGCTGGTGGAGCTGGCCGGCGGCGCCCCGGGCGAAGACTTGTCTGCCTTGCTGGAACAGGCGCTGGCGGCGGCCTTCGAGGCCGACTTGGCCACGGATGCGGTGATTGCCGACAACCTCACCCAGCGCGCGGCCTTCTGGCACGCGCGCGAAC
>DATGUT010000205.1:0-8114 GCA_035301185.1 Salinisphaeraceae bacterium | reverse complement strand
TGCAGGCGCCGCACTGGCCGTGATCGCAGCCCTTCTTGGTGCCGGTGAGCCCGAGGCGCTCGCGGATCGCATCCAGCAGCACGACATGCGGCGCCACATCGAGCCGGCACAACTCGCCGTTGATGTGAAACGAAACGCTTTGGCTGCCGGGCACACTGGTCTGCTTCATGACTGCTTCCTTGCTGTGTTCGCGCTTGCTGCATTCGGCTGGCTGCATGGCTGCGGCACAGATTAGTTACTGGCACCATGCTGCACACTCAGATATACCGACATCGCGGCGGCCTGCGCAAGCCCGTGCTCATAGGGTAGTCACCAAGTTCTCGTCGACATGGTGGCTTGGCCGCAAGGTGTGCGCGTAGACCGCGTCGATCACCTCCGCCACCACCACATTGCTGGCCACCCGTGGGTCGAAATGCGCATCGCGTGCCAGGCGCCGCACCCAGGCCAGCACTGCGCGACCGCCCCAATCGCCTTCTTCCTCGGGTTCGTACAGCACTTCCGTTGCGCGACCGTCATGGCGTTCACTGCGAAAGTCATGGAATGAACCGTTGACGTTGCCAATAACCGCGCCGCCGCGGGTGCCATGGCAGGCAATCCGGATATCCGCATCGCGCCCCAGCGGTAAATGCCAGGAGCAGGCAATGTCCACGGTCACCGCATCTGCCAGCACCAGTTGCAGCGAAGCATAATCCTCGACCTGATCGCGGCTCGCGGCCAGCCATTGGCCGCCGGCATGGCAATGCGCCGCTGCCAACTCGACAGCAGGATAATCGAACAGCCACAGCGCCAGATCGATCAAGTGCCCGCCGAGATCGAGCACACAGCCGCCGCCAGCCGTCTCGCGCCGGTAAAACCACGGCCGGTCCGGGCCAAAGGCATTGTGATACGCGAGTGACAGCGCATAAACATCGCCCAGCGCGCCTTCCTGCACCATTTGCTTGATGCGCTGCATGCCGCGCAAATGGCGGTGACACCAATCCACGGCGAGCAGCCGATCGTAGCCACGGGCCGTGGCCAGCAGTTCGCGGCTGTGGCTCGCGTTGACCGCCAACGGCTTCTGGCAGAACACGGCCACCCCGGCCGTAAGCGCCACCAGCGCCTGCTGGTAATGCAGCGCATTGGGGGTGGCGATGACAAGCCCGTCCAGCGGCTGCGCCAGCAGCTGTTCCAGGCTGTCGCAAACCTTGGCATTCGGCGCCATGGCGCGGGCCGCGGCCATGCTCGCCGCATCCGGATCGGCCAGCGCCACGACCGCGGCCGCATCTGCCTGCAACAGCGACTGCATGCGCATGCGCCCGATGCGGCCAAGGCCGAGAAAGCCCAGCCGCGGTTTTGCTGCACCCACATCAGTCATGGCCAATCGCACGCATGAGTAGTAACGGGTCGCGCCCTGCATTCATTCACTTGTACCAACCTCGGTCATGGGTATAAAGCCCTGTCATTCCCACCAGAGCGCGTTGTGCAGTGGAGGGATTGTTTGCCCAGAAGCCATGCGATGAGAGATCTCTCCATTCCGGTCGCAGGCTCCCTCCAGTCGAGATGACACGCTCTGTTTGTCATTCCGCCCGCAGCGCGCAGCGCGTAATGGAGGAATCCCTACGCAAATGCCGGAGTTCGGAGCGGCTGGCTGATTCGCATGCATAATCAAGTTCAGCCATGCCATTCATTCGCTGCGCATGAGTTGTCAGCATAGAACGATGCGACTGCTGTTGAAGCTGGGGCATGCCCGCAGTCGCCTACCCAGTTGCCCCCCTGCAAATTCCGCGGCGGCTGTGCTGCACTGACGGCTGTTTTACTGTGGAGACTGCAGCATGGCGGCAAACAGGCAAATCATTCTCGCCCGGCGCCCGCAAGGCATGCCGGATGACAGCAACCTGCAACTGGTCGAGGCGGATCTGCCCGCACCAGCTGCGGATCAGGTATTGGTCGAGACCATTTACCTGTCGCTGGATCCCTACATGCGCGGGCTCATGAGCACGGCCAAGTCCTATGCGCAGCCGGTCGCGGAAGGCGCTGTCATGGCCGGCCAGGTGGTCGGGCGCGTCAGCGAATCCCGGCATGCGGATTTCCAGCAAGGCGATTATGTGCTGGCCGCCAGCGGCTGGCAGGATTATGCCGTGCAGGACGGCGCCAGCCTGCGCAAGCTCGATCCGGACGCAGCGCCCATCAGCACCGCCCTGAGCGTGCTCGGCATGACCGGCTTTACCGCCTATGTGGGCCTCACCGAGATTGGCAGGCCGCAGCCGGGGGAAACCGTGGTTGTATCCGCCGCCTCCGGCGCCGTCGGCCAGGTGGTGGGCCAGATCGCGCGCATCAAGGGTGCGCGCGTGGTCGGCGTGGCCGGCGCGCCCGACAAATGCGCCCACGTGGTCGACGACTACGGCTTCGCTGCCTGCGTCAACTACAAGGACGATGACTTTCCCGAGCAGTTGGCCGCGGCCTGCCCGGACGGCATCGACGTGTATTACGAAAACGTCGGCGGCAAGGTGTTCGAGGCGGTGCTGGGCCTGGTCAATAATTTCGCCCGCATCCCAGTATGTGGCCGCATCGCGCACTACAATGATAGCGAAGCGCCACCGGGGCCCGATCGCCGGCCGGCGCTGATGTCGCAAATACTGGTCAATCGCCTGCACATACAAGGTTTTCTGCAGTTTGACTACAGTCACCGCGAGACCGATTTTCGCCGTGACATGGCGGCTTGGGTGCAAAACGGCGACGTGCGTTATCAGGAAGACATCGTGGACGGCCTGGAAAACGCGGTCAGCGCATTCCAGGGGCTGCTCCAGGGTGCCAATCGCGGCAAGCTGCTGGTGCGTGTCAGTACCGATCCGACCCGGAGCTAATCTCCATCCATCAACACCACAGCCTTGGTCAGACCAGGCGCGCGCTGCTGCACGGCAGTCATGGCGGGCCCGAGTTCCTGCAGCGGATAACGGTGCGTGACCAATGCTTCCAGATCGAGCCGGCCCGCGTCCACGGCATCGACGGCCGCGCGCATGCCCTGCACCACCACCGCCGGATTGCGCTCGTGGGCGTTGATGACGTCGATGCCACGCCAGTTCCACAGCTGCATGTCGATCTCGCGCGGGCCGTCCTGATGAAAGCCGGCGATGACCAGCCGGCCGCCGACTGCAGTCAGCGCGCCGGCCACGTTCAACGGCTCGGCTTTGCCGGTGGCTTCGATCACGCACTCGCAGCCACGGCCATCGGTAAGACGCTCGACGGCTGCTGCCACCCCGCCCGGCTCGTCGAGCGACAGCACCTCCTGCGCGCCCATGGCCACGGCCTGGTCGCGGGAAAACTCCGAACGCGAAATGGCGATGACCCGGGCGCCGGCGGCGGCCGCCAGGCGGATCAGCGCGGCGCCGAGAAAACCGACGCCAACCACCGCCATGGTCTGGCCCGGCTGGAACTCCGTGCGCCGCCAGATATTCATCACGCAGCCGAATGCCTCGCCCGGAAAGGCCTGGCCGGCGAGCGTGTCCGGCAGCGACACCACGGTTTCGGCATCGGCCAGATCATACTCCGCGAAAGCCTTGTGGCTCAGCACCGCCACGCGCTGACCGACGCTGACACTGGCAACATCATCGCCGCAGGCGTCGATGATGCCCCAAGGCTCGTGGCCCAGATCGCCCGGCGCCAGTGGATAATCAAACCATTCGCGACCATGAAACGGCGGCAGTGTCGAGGCACAAATGCCACAGCCCTGCACGCGCAATCGCACCTCGTGCGGCTCTGGCTGCGGCTTCGCCACCCGGCGAATTTCAAAGCGCCCAGGCTCGACCAGTACGGCTGCGCGCATGTCCTGGGAATCGGTAACGGTGTTTTGCATAAACGAAACTCTGCTGGCAATGGGAGTTGTGCATTGCACGGCCAGGCTTTGTCAAGCCCGGCACCGCGCCATCGGGCGGCCGCTGCGAGCGATCATTGTGTCGGCATGCGAATTCATGCCGAATACCCGAGCGCCGCCCTCGCCCTTGTCCTTGATTTCAGACTGCCAGCTTATGGCGCCACGGCCATCATCGAATCTGGGGAGTCCCCGCACAACCCTATGCAGCAACCCTAGGGCGCCGCTGCCGCGGGCCGTGCTACAAAAGGTTCGTTAACCTGCGCAAGCGAGCGCAGCGAACGCTGGCGCAGGTTCACACCCTGCCGACACAGTCACGCCATTCTGCGACAGTGCGCAGAATGGCGATTTTTCCGCGCAGAAAACCAGCACCACAGGCAACACCAACCGCTTACATTGCAACCCTCATGATTCTCGTGCTGATTTCCTGGCTT
Organism: Salinisphaeraceae bacterium; assembly: GCA_035301185.1. Lineage (GTDB taxonomy): Bacteria > Pseudomonadota > Gammaproteobacteria > Nevskiales > Salinisphaeraceae > DATGUT01. Next base: position 3,833 of record DATGUT010000205.1, on the reverse strand, counting down.
GCCATGGCGCTGGGCATTGCCACCGCCCTTGCCATCGCCGGCGACTGCTGCAAGCGGCCGCAGCGCATGGGCATCATGAACCTGACCTGGCCGATCACCGGGCTGTATTTCCCGCTCGTCGGCTGGTGGCTGTACCAAAGCATGGGCCGTGCCAGTCCGCCGCGTGCGGGTGGCAAGACCGGACACCAGGCGCAGCAGCACGCGGCGAAGCCGAAATAAATGGCAAAGCGTGTTCGTCGGCGCGACCCACTGCGGCGGCGGCTGTGTGTTGGGCGACTCGCTTGCCGCCCCGATCGCCGCTGCCACCGGCTTTGCCGTGGCCGGTTCCGTGCTGCTCGGCCATTTTGTCGCCGAATTCATCGGTGCTTACTTATATTGTGCAACATTCGTCCGTGCAAATACGGATTAAACAAGCGCATCGAAGCGGGTATATTGCTGTTCTTCGAATTCGCCTGCAAGCGCGTGGCCCCAACTTATTGCGGGCTTACCCTGCCATCACCAGACAGAACGAGGAAGCGTTGTGCAAAAGTCAGAACAGCACGAGCAAATAATTGTAAGAACAATGAATTACTCTGCAAGCCAGACATCAATTCCAGACCCGTTCGAGCATCGCATTGCCGAGTTGCAGGATGCCCTGCGGCTGGCGCGCAAGGCGCTGATGCGCTGGGACAACATCGCGCTGTCGCACGAGGCAGTGGCAACGATCAACAATGCACTTGACCGCTGCAATTGAAACCGGGCGTGCGCCATAGGCCGACGAGCCAATGGCCGCCCTGCTGAAGCGCGGCCGCGCGCCGACCGACAACCCCTGGGCGGTGCTGGCGATTGTCATTACCGGCGCATTCATGCTGCTGGTCGACGTCAGCATTGTCAACGTCGCCATTCCCAGCATCCGGCGTGGTCTCGACGCCTCAAGCGGTCAGATCCAGCTGGTGTCGGCCGGCTATCAGATGGCCTTCGCGTGCGTGCTGATCACGGCCGGGCGCCTGGGCGACATCCACGGCCGGCGGCGTCTGTTCCTGATCGGCATGGCGGGCTTCGTCGTCGCCTCCGTGGCGGCCGGCGCGGCACCCAGTGCGCTGACACTGAATGCTGCCCGCGCACTGCAGGGATTTCTGGGCGGTCTCATGTTTCCGCAGGTGCTGTCCATCATCCAGGTCACGTTCCCGCCCGAGATGCGCGGCCGTGCATTCGGCGTATTCGGCGCCGCGATCGGCGTAGCCACTGCGCTGGGGCCGCTGCTGGGCGGCCTTCTCATTTATGCAGACTTGGCAGGCCTCGGCTGGCGGCTGGTGTTCCTGGTCAACGTCCCCATCGGTGCGCTGGCCCTGTTCGCCGCCTGGCGCTGGCTGCCGAAATCGCGCTCCGACGAGCAACCGCGGCTGGATCTGCCGGGTGTGGTGCTGATCACGGTGGGCCTGTTCCTGCTCATTTATCCCGTTACCGAAGGCCGCGCCCTGGGCTGGCCAGCCTACATGTGGGCGCTGCTTGCCTGTGCGCTCGCCATTCTGACTGCGTTCGCGCTGCTTGAGCGCCACAAGACCCGGCACGATGAATCGCCACTGGTGCCCACCACGCTGTTCGCGGATCGGGCATTCTGCGTGGGCCTGGCGCTGATCTTCATATTCGTGCTTGGCCTGCCCGCCTTCTTCTTCACCTTCTCGATCTTCCTGCAGGTCGGCTACGGCTATTCGGCGCTGACCACCGGCCTGGTGCAGTTTGCATTCGCAGTCGGCTCCGGCACCGCGTCGTGGTATTCCGACCGCATCGCCCGGCAACTGGGCGCGCGCGTGCTCAACCTCGGTGCCGGCGTGGTCGCGCTCGGCATGCTGGGCCTGCTGCTTGCCATTCACATGATGGGGACACAGCTGAAACTGTGGGTGCTGGCGCCGCTGCTGCTGGTGGCCGGCTCGGGCCTGGGCACGTTCATCGCCCCGGTCATCAACATCGTGCTGTTGCGCGTGCGCTCCGCTGCGGCAGGTGCGGCGGCGGGGGTGTTCACTACCGTCCAGCGAGTCAGCGGTGCCGCGGGGGTGGCCGCCATCGGCATCGTGTTTTTTGGCCCACTTGCCGATGGCAGCGCGCACACAAGCAAGCAGCAGCTTTACAACACCGCCTTCCAGCACGCGCTCGCCTATGAGACCAGCGTCTTCGTGCTGGCGTTCCTGCTCGTGTTCCTGCTGCCACGCGAGCGTGGTGCAGCTTAATCTGCGGCTTGGGCGCCAATCAGGCGCCGGCCTCTGCTCAAGCCTTGGCTTCCGGCGCCAGCCAGCCGGAGCTCAGCAGCCGGCGCATTTGCTCCGCACGCCGTTCGGCTTCCCGCCGCGCCGCCTGCCACATTTGCCGCGTGGCCGCGTCGGTCACATCTTCGCTTTCCGCCATTTGCCGGCACATTTCGGCGCGCTCGTTGATCAGCCGCAGCGCGGTGTCGATACCGCGTTCCATGTCGGCAAACTGCGCCCGCGCCATGGTGGCGGCGGTATAAGTGTGACCGATGTGGCAGCGGTATTGGGTCAGCGTGCCCTGCTTGATGCGGCGCAATGCCCCGCCGCAATCAGGACAGCCCAGGGTGACGGGGCGTTCCAGGTCATAGTCCACTTGTTGCATCGGCTCCTCCGGTACCTCAGTCGAAGAAGGGATCGCAGCCGCCGCTGCGGCCGCAAATCGGGTCAATACGGACGGGATCTCGGCCAGCGGCAGACAATAATCGACATCCACGTGTTCCAGCGCGCTGCGCGGCATATCCGAATACTGCGCCTCCTGCGGCGATTGCACGATCGCCATGCCGCCACGCTGCTTCAGCTCGTACAGCCCGGGGGAGCCATCGTTTTGCAGGCCGGTCAGGATCACGCCGCAGGTGTTGGCACCGTAAGCCGCGGCCGCCGAGCGAAACAAGGGATCGATGGCCGGCCGGGCCAGGTTCTCGCGCGGGCTGCGCCGCAGGTGCAGCCGCTCGTCGGCCACCAGCAGGTGTAAGTCCGGCGGCGCGACGTAAATATGGCCGGCCTCCAGCGCCATGCCATCCTCGGCATGCACTGCCGGCAACGGCCCGGCGCGCGCCAGTATCGTCGGCAACTCGCTGCGCTGGCGCCCGACATGCAGGACAATGCAAACTGCCGCCTGCAGCTCGGCGGGCAGCGCGGCCACCAGCGTTTGCAGTGCGCCAACGCCGCCGGCTGATGCGCCGACTACAATGATTTTTCGTGCGGGCATGCATACCTCGGCGACCACTGTGATGATGCTGGTCTTGCCAGCAACTACCCAGCATACGCGCCACAGTCACGGCATACGGGGAAAATAGCAAGGGAAAACACGTACTTCATCCCATACGCAGCCAACAAGGTTTTTGCTTAGGCGCAAAACTCGACTACGCGCCCGAAGCCTGTCATTTGCGTAGAGATTCCTCTTTAACCATTAATCGCCAATAAACCAGTGCATTGCTGCCTGGCGCCTGCAACCCCTGCAGGCTTGATCGCGCGCAGGCGCGCTCCTACAGACCCGCTCAGGAGCCTGGCATTGCAATTGGAGGGTGCCTGACGCGCTTGCGTTAGAGCCTTTTTCGTGTTTCTCGGTTCACACATTGCTGGGACGAGGCCATTTTGGCGCAATAGAGTGTTACCGCTCGCTTATGCAGCGCTGCTACAAGGTGCTTGCCGCGCCTTGTCTTGCAGCAAAATGGCCGCTGCTGTGCGGATCGGGAAATGCGAAAAAGGCTCTAGCTTTGGCTTTTGCGATCAGAGCTATCGCGGGTCGCAATCCAGGAATTTTGCAGGAACGAGTCTTCAATGCCCGAGCGGCGCGTGCGGCGTGATCACATTGGCCGTAAACTGCAT
>DATGUT010000204.1:0-5429 GCA_035301185.1 Salinisphaeraceae bacterium | reverse complement strand
TGGCTTGCTCATCACGGCATTTCTGCTCGCACTGCCGCGCCTGGTGCCGCATTTCTATGTCAATCTGCTGGTGCTGATCGGCATTTACGGCTTTGTGACGACCGGGCTGGTGCTGTTGATCGGTTACGCTGGTCTGATCAGCCTGGGCCATGCTGCATTTTTCGGCTTCGGTGCCTACGGGGCAGCGATTCTGGCCGGTACCTACGGCCTGGACCCTTGGCTCAGCCTCGTCGCTGGCACCATCATCAGTGCCTTGTCCGCCTATCTGTCAGGCTTGCCGCTGCTGCGTCTGTCGGGCCATTACCTGGCGCTGGCCACGCTGGCCTGGGGCCTCATCGCCAGCACTCTTTTCATTCAATTGGCGTTCTTGACTGGCGGAGCCGATGGCTTCACCAACATCCCGGTGCTCAAATTTTTCGGCATCCGGCTGGTCAGCGCGGATCATTTTTATTATCTGGTGCTGGCTGTTGCCGCGCTCGGCGCGATCATGCTCGGGGTGTTGCTCAATGGCCGCAGCGGTCGTGCCATACGCGCATTGCGCAGCAGCGAAGTGGCTGCGGCAAGCCTTGGGGTCAAGGTCAGCCGGCTCAAGCTGCAGGTCTTCATTCTTTCGGCCGCTTTTGCCGGGCTGGGCGGCGGCTTGTATGCCTATTTCATTGCCTTTATCGGGCCCAGCACGTTTGAAATCGGTGCTTCGATCCGGCTGTTGACCATGGCGATGATTGGCGGTTCACACCCGCTGGGTGGTCTGGTTGGCGCCGGCATAATCACCGCGCTCGACAATTTCCTGCAGGACTGGCTGCCGCAGGCCGGTGGCCAGGCGGAAATCATAGCCTATGGCACTGTACTGGTGGGATTGATGATTGCCAGCCCCAAGGGCTTGGCGCCACTGTTGAATTACCTGTGGAGACCGGGCCAGGGCGCCGGACCGGCAACTGGCGAAATCAAGAACGTCAACACCGAGTCCGCCAGACTGGAGGTGCAGTCGATCAGCCGCAGCTTTGGTGGGTTGGTCGCCGTCAACGAACTGTCATTGACGGTCGACAGCGGCAAAATCGTGGGCCTGATCGGCCCCAATGGCGCCGGCAAGACGACCGCCTTCAACCTCATCAGCGGCGTGCTGCCGCTGAGTTCCGGCAGGATTATGCTCGACGGCGCCGATGTCAGCGGCTTGGCGCCGGAGCGCATGGCGAGATTGGGGTTGACCCGCACTTTCCAGAACACATCGCTGTTCGACATGAGCGTTCTGGAAAACGTCATGATGGGCTTTTATTCGCATACGCGGGGGAATCTGTGGACCGGCATGGCTGGATTGGGCCGTGCCGACATGGCTGCAGCCAAGGCGGAGTCTCTGCGCATACTGGAGCGCGTTGGTCTGGATAATCCGGATGCGCCGGCCGATTCGCTGTCAGTGGGCCAGCGGCGCCAGCTCGAAGTCGCTCGGGCGCTGGCGTTGCACCCGCGCGTGCTGCTGCTGGACGAGCCGGCAGCCGGCCTGCGTTATGGTGAAAAGCAGAAGCTGGCTGATCTGTTGCGCAGTCTGCGCGATGATGGCATTGCGCTGTTGCTGGTGGAGCATGACATGGATCTGGTCATGAACCTGGTGGATAGCCTCGTGGTCATGAATTACGGCAAGACCCTGGCCGAAGGCGAGCCGCATGAGGTGGCAAGCAATCCCGATGTGGTCACGGCCTATCTCGGAGCGGAAGCACTGTGAACGAGGTCGAAGCGACACGCCAGCAGCAGGCAGACATTCTGTTGCGAATAGAAGATCTCGATGTCCTTTATGGCGGCGTGCAGGCTCTTCACGGGGTATCGCTGAGCGTGCGCGAAGGCGAGGTGGTCAGCGTCATCGGTGCCAATGGCGCCGGCAAAACCAGCTTGTTGAGCGCGATTGTCGGCGTCGTGCCGGCGCAGGTGTCCGTGCTGAATTATGCGGGCAGGAATATTGCCGGACGAGCGCCCGAGAGCCTGGTGCGAGACGGGATCACGCTGGTGCCTGAACACCGCGAGCTGTTTTCCGATCTCACGGTGCAGGACAACCTGCGCCTCGGCGCCTTCCACCGCCGGCGCAAAGGCGATCGCGTGGAAGATGATCTGGCGCAGGTCTACTCCATCTTTCCGCGCCTGGCCGAGCGCAAGCGCCAGCGCGCCGGCACCATGTCTGGTGGCGAGCAGCAAATGCTGGCCATGGGCCGGGCCCTGATGGCCAAACCCAGGCTGCTGTTGCTGGATGAGCCCAGCCTTGGCCTGGCGCCACTGATCGTGCAGGAGATTTTTCGCGTGCTGGAGCAATTGCGCGCCGAGGGCACGACAGTGCTGCTGATCGAGCAGAACGCGCGCGCCGCCCTCAAGTTGGCTGATTACGGCTATGTGCTGGAAACCGGCGAGGTCATCCTGGGGGCGCCGGCAGCAGAGCTTGCCGACGACGAGCGCATCCAGCAGGCCTATTTGGGCATGGCCAAAGCCTGATCTCAGGCCTGCATGGCGTGAATGCCGTCCTGCCGGCGGTTCACGCCGGCTTCAGAGATTCTTCGGCGTGCGTGGCCATGGCGCCATCAAGAAACCGTGCCAGTGCATCAGTGTCATTCAGCGGCAGCACGTGGGACACATATTGATCGGGGCGTACGATTACGACTGCCCCGCGCCGGTCGATGTCAAGCGACGCAAAAATATCGTTGGCCGGGTCGATCGCATAGACTTTTTCATAATCGATCAGGTTGAACGGGCCGACCCGGGGCTGGAATATGGCCGGAACGTCGGGAAATTCCACTTCGGCATGCGGCTGCTGATAGATGACCTTGACATCAAAAACGGCATCCAGGTCGGCACCCGCAGGAGTGTATTTGACTACCGGTGATTGCGAATCGGAGCATAGCCAGTCGGCCCAGCGGCGCAGTGGTGAATCTTCGCCAGGGGCGGCGCCATCAGCGAATGCATAAATGCGCCAGCGGCCGTCGGCGCGGGCGTGATGCCCCAGTTCAACCGGATTGCCGTCGCACACGCGATAAACGCCGGCCGATTTGAAGCGTTTGCCGATGGGATAGTCGGGTGCCAGGTCCTGGTGCGCGGCCGTGCCTACAATCATCGAGGGCGCATATTCGGTCATGAAACCGGCCGGGAATTCTGCCGTCTTGACATAGAAATCGGCGAGTTCATTGGGGTCGTCGAAGTCCTCGGGCTTCTGCGCCATCATGGTCGCCCATTCCTTGTCGAAGTCGATCAGCTCCTTGGCCACCACCTGGCGCTCGGCGGAATAGGTCGACAGCAATGATTGCGGCGCCAGCCCCGACAGCACGTGGCCCAGCTTCCACGAGATGTTCCAGCCGTCCTGCAGGGACACGTTCATGCCCTGGCCGGCCTCGGCGCTGTGCGTGTGGCAGGCGTCGCCGGTGATGAAGATGCGCGGCGCCACTCGGCCGATGTCCGTGTCCGCGACCTCGTCGAAATGATCGGTCAGGCGGTGCGCCACCTCGTATACCGTGTACCAGGCGACGTGCCTCACATCGAGCGTGTAGGGATGCAGGATTGCGTTCGCCTTGGCGATGGTTTCCTCGACCGTGGTCTTGCGGATTTGGTGGTTGTCGTCTTCCGCCAGCTCGCCGAGATCGACGTACATGCGGAACAGGTACTGGCCTTCGCGCGGGATGTGCAGGATGCTGCCGTGCTCCGACTGGATCGCGCACTTGGTGCGGATGTCGGGGAAATCAGTCACGGCGAGCACGTCCATGACACCCCAAGCCTGCATGGATTCGTCGCCCTGGTGCACCCGGCCGATGGACTTGCGCACCGCGCTGTGGGCGCCGTCGCAGCCGACGATGTACTTGGCCTTGACGGTGCGTTCCTGGCCTTCGCGCTCGCCGGCGCTGTGGCGCAGGCGCGCGCGCAGCGGGTAAGCGTCGCTGTCGTCGCGCGTGTAGTCCAGGTACTGGTAGCCATAATCCGGCGTGATGCGGCCCGGGGCGTTGTGCGCGGCCTCGGCAAAGTAATCCAGCACGCGTGCCTGGTTGACGATCAGGTGCGGGAATTCGCTGACGCCACTCGGATCGTCGATCGGCACCGAGGTGCGGATGATGTTCTCGGGCTGGTCCGGATCGGGGTTCCAGAACGCCATTTCCGTGATCTGGTACGCCTCGGCCGTGATGCGCTCCGCGAAACCAAAGGCCTGGAAGGTTTCCACGCTGCGCGCCTGGATGCCATCCGCCTGGCCGACTTCGAGACGCCCCGGGCGGCGCTCGATGATGCGCGTGTTGATGTGCGGAAACTGCGCCAGCTGCGCCGCGGCCAGCATGCCGGCCGGGCCGCTGCCGACAATCAGTACATCCATTTCATCAGGCAGATCCGCTGGGCGATCAATGCCAATGCCTGCCGCCGGCTTCACTCTGGGATCGTGGGATACGTAGCCGTGGTGATGGAATTGCATGTTCTCTCCTTGCCATCGCACCGTAGTCTGTAATGGATATTTCGCAACATATATAATTTCGTATATGATGTAAAGCAAGTGTTATGCAGCCTGCGCCAACCATCTCGCGAGGTGCACCCGACAGAACAAGGATTGTTAATATGAATGACGCGGCAAACCGAAACCAGGACAGGGCGCTGCCACCGGCCCCCGGCAAAATCATCGCCGTGCATTTGAGTTATGAATCGCGCGCCGCCCAGCGTGGACGCCGGCCGGCGGCGCCATCGTATTTCCTCAAGCCCACCAGTTCGCTGGCCACCAGCGATGATGAGATTGCGCGGCCCGCAGGGACCGAACTGCTGGCTTTCGAAGGTGAAATCGCGCTCGTCATCGGCAAGCGCGCCTCCTGGGTCAGCACGGCCGAAGCCTGGTCTTTCGTTGGCTGGGTCACGGCCGGCAACGACTGGGGCCTGTACGACCTGCGCGCGGCCGACAAGGGCTCGAATCTGCGCAACAAGGGCCGCGATGGCTACACACCAGTCGGCCCCGATTATATGGATGCCCGCACGCTGGACCCGGCGGGGCTGCGCGTGCGCACCTGGCTCGATGGCCGACTGGTGCAGGACGACCGCAGCGCCGGCATGTTCTTCTCGCCGGCGCAAATCATCGCCGACCTGTCCCAGCACGTGACGCTCGAGCCCGGCGACATCATTCTCACCGGCACACCAGCCGGGTCTTCGGTCGCCCAGCCCGGCAATACGGTCGAAGTCGAAGTGGATGCGCCGGATGCCCCGGGCGCACCCACGAGTGGCCGGCTGGTCAGCCACGTGGTCGAAGGCCGCGGCAATTTCGATGAAGAGATTGGCGTGTTGCCGAGCGTGGATGATCAACAGCGTGCGGCGGCCTGGGGTTCGCGCGCGGCGGCCGGTCTGGCGGCGCAGGCCGACCAGGGGTTGACTCCCGAACTGCGCGCAAAACTGCAGCAGATTCCCGCCGCGACGCTGTCGCAGCAACTGCGCGCCAAGGG
>DATGUT010000203.1:0-7726 GCA_035301185.1 Salinisphaeraceae bacterium | reverse complement strand
TAGCCTTGCGCGCCCGGATCACGGCACGGGCGCAACAGGGTGACATTACCGTCGGAGGGCATGATGCGCGCCATGGGCTGGCACCAGCCGTGCATGCACCATTCGTAATCCGCGGTATACGTCGAACGCGTCATGCGCAATGCCCGCAAGGGCGCAGTTTGCGGCTGATATTCATACCAGCCGCCGGACTTGTGCGTGGCATCGGGCGGCGGCTCCATGCCGGCGCCCGAGCCGAGAATGCGGGCGTGGCCGGGCACCAGCACTGGTTCGTCGTCATCATTGAGCTGCACGGTGTAGTCTTCTTCCCAGCGGGTCTTTTCGATTGAATGCGTCCAGGCGATGGTGAAGCCGAGCGTCGGTACAAAGCGCGGCGGCATTTGTGGCGCCACTGCAAGGCTCAGGCAGACACCGAGCGCGCCCAGCATCAGGCCGCCGTCTCTTGTGTGTCGCGCTTGCGCGTGCGCAGGATATGCCACGCCAAAAACAGGGCCGCGGCGACAAAACCAATCTGATCGGTAATGGTGGCGGCCACGACCAGCGACGCGGCTGCGGCCACGACATAAATGCGCTCCAGCCAGTGCAGCGGGCCGAACAGGAAACCGGTAATGCCGGCGCCCCACAGGCCGATCGCGAGCAGCGCTTTGCACACCACATAACCGACTGCCAGCACATCACCGCCCTGCAGCATGAGCGCCGGACTGTACACGGCCATGTAAGGCACCACAAAGCCGGCGGCGGCGACCGTCACCGCCTTGATGCTGATCTTGAGCCCGCTCGCGCGTGCGATCGGCGCCGCCGCGAATGCCGCCAGCGCCACCGGTGGCGTCAGATCCGCCATCATGCCGAAATAAAACACGAACATGTGCGAAATGATCAACGGCACGCCGAGCTTGAACAGGATTGGCGCCGCCAGCGAGCTGGTGATGATGTAGTTCGGAATCGTGGGAATGCCCATGCCCAACACCAGGCAGGTCAGCATGGTGAGGAACAGGGCAATGAACAGGTTATTTTCGCCAATCGCAATCACCTGGCCGCCAAACGCCGCCGCCACGCCGGTGAGATTGATGATGCCGATGATCACCCCGACCAGGGCGCAGGCCACGGCCACCGGCAAGGCATTGCGGGCGCCTTCGGCCAAGGCCTTGACTGCCAGCTTCAGGGCCTGGCGACCGTGGCGCAACCACAACAGCGCCAAGGCCAGGACGCCGCTGACGACGAAGAAATCGGTCACGCCGAAGCGGACAAAGCCGGCGCAGGCGATGCCGAGCAGGATCCAAAACAGGTAGCGCAGCGCCCTGCCCTTCACCCCCTGGATCAGCGCGGCGCCGAAAATCAGGATTACGGTCAGACCCAGGCCAACCGTGCCCGAAAACAGCGGCGTGTAGCCGGAGAACAGCAACACCACCAGGCCGATCAAGGGAATCAGCAAATACCATTGCCGCTTGACGGCCAGCCAGGGATTCGGGCATTCTTCCTTGGGCAGGCCGTGCAGGCCGCGGCGCCAGGCTTCCAGGTGCACAGTCCAGAACGCCGTCGTGAAATAGAGGATGGCCGGGATAATGGCCGCCTTGATGACCTCCACGTAAGGAATGTTCAGCGTTTCGGCCATGATGAAGGCGACCGCGCCCATCACCGGCGGCATGATCTGCCCGCCCATGCTGGAAGTCGCCTCGACGCCACCGGCAAACGCCGACGAATAGCCGAAGCGCTTCATCAGCGGAATGGTGAACTGGCCGGTGGTGACGACATTGGCCACACCAGAGCCATTGATGGTGCCCATCAGCCCCGAACTGACCACGGATACCTTGGCCGGTCCGCCGCGGGAGTGGCCGACCATGCCCATGGCAAAATCACTGAACAGCCTGATCATGCCTGCCTGTTCGAGGAACGAGCCGAACAGGATGAACAGGTAGATATAAGTCGAGGACACATAGGTCGGCGTGCCGTAAATGCCCTCGACGCCAAAGCTCATGGTGCCGACGATTTGATCAAAGCCGTAGCCACGATGCATGAAAGGGCCGGGCAGGTACTGGCCGAACATGCCATAGGCCAGGAACAGACCGCAGATGATGGGCAACGCCCAACCCATCATGCGTCGCGTCGCCTCAAACACAAGCACGATGGTGATGATGCCAACCACCATGTCGGCCCGTGTCATCTGCCCGGCGCGCGCGGTCAGGTCGGATTCGAAGATCCAGTGATAAAAGCCGGTGGCGAAGCCAAGCAGGCCGATCGCCCAACCCAGCACGGTGCCGAAGCGGAATCGGTCGCCCGAATAGAGACTGAACACCATGAGCAGCACGAAACTGACATGGATGGCCCGTATCACTTGGCTGGACAGCGGGCTATACGCAGCCGTCCACACCTGGAAACAGGAGAATGCGACCGCGACCAGAAAGACGCTGCGCGGCAGGTTCCGATTGGCGGTTTCTTCTATGGAAGTCACGTGTCCGGCATGCCCCTGTGCCATGAAAGCGGTTCCAGCACAGTGCCGGAACCGCTTGTATTTCTATGCTCTCGGCTTATCGCCCAGAAACAGGTTAGTCGATCAGGCCGACTTCCTGATAGTAGCGCTCGGCGCCGGGGTGCAACGGCACCGGCATGCCATCGAGTGCGTGTTCGAGCTTGATGTCCTCGGCCGCATTGTGGGCGGCTTTCAGGGTATCCAGATTCTCGTACAGAACCTTGGTCATCTCATAGACCAGATCATCGGGTACAGTCGATGCAGTTATCAGGAAATTCGGTACCGCCGCCGTTGCCACATCCTCGGTTTGGTCGTCGTAGGTGTCGGCGGGAATGGTCGCTGGTTGGTAGGCTTCGCTGTCGATCTTCTCCACCACATCCCTGGGAATCGGCACCACCACGATATCGATGGAACTGGACAAATCGCGAATCGAGGAGACACCCAGTCCGGCAGACTGCAGGGTCACGTCAAGCTGGCGGTTCTTCATCAATTCGACCGATTCGCCAAACGGCAGGTACTCGACTTTCTCGAAATCATCGTAGCTGATGCCGGCAGCGCCCAGCACTGCGCGCGCATTGAGCTCGGTGCCCGAGCGTGCAGCACCCACAGAAATCCGTTTGCCCTTGAGGTCCTCCAGAGTCTCGATGCCCGAGTTCTTGCTGGCGACGATCTGGATATAGTTGTTGTACATGCCGGACAGGCCGCGCAGCTTGTCCAGTGGCGCCTCGAAGCCTGCCTCCTCAACCCCTTCGTAGGCGTCGGAGACGGTGTCGGCCAGCGCAAAGGCGACTTCAGCGCGTCCCGCTTGCAGCAGGTTCATGTTTTCGGCCGAAGCCCTGGTCACCTGCGCCGTGGAGCGCGCACCCTCGATCTCTTTATTGTAAATCTGCGACAAGGCCACGCCCATGGGGTAATACACGCCACTTTGGCCGCCCGTGAGAATATTGATGAACTTGGTTTCGGCCTGCACCGACCCGGTTGCTGCAACAATGGCTGTCAGCGCGGCCATCATCAGCCACTTCGAAATACGCATGGGTTTCTCCTCTTGTATGCTTGGTTAGTGCGCGCAAATACTAGCAGAAAAACATCCCGGCTTGTTATGCCTGTGCCCACAATGATCGGCCGCAGCGTCTTTGTACATGCAGCCACTACCGCAAGTCATGCGCGGGTAGATGAAAAAGCGCCGGAAGAAGCTGCGGCACATGCCGCCACCCCTCGGCGCTTGTCCAGACGCTGCTAGGCTGGCGAGCCGCAGCCAGCCACCAGACGATCTCAGTCTTGGCCAGCAGCAGGCGCCGAATCCGTGCCGTCGGCGTGGCCACCCATGCCAGGTGTTTGTTGCTGCTGTTGTATCCCGCGCCCTTCTTTTGCCTGCTGGTCTTGATCGTTCTTGAAGGCAGGCGCCTCCTCCAGTTCCTTTTTGCTCAGGACGACGACTGCCGTGTCGTCTTCGACGTTGATATCGTCGACCGAATCCCAGGAGATGCCGACATGCTTCTCGCCAATGCCGAGAAAGCCACCCACACCAACGACGATGCCGATCAGTTTCAGATCCTCGTCCATGATCAAATCACTGACCTTGCCGATCACCTCTGCATTCTTGTCCACGCTGTTCTTGATTGCCATGCCCATGATGCTGGAAGCGGGCACTTGGGAGGATTCCTGCTCGGTGATGAATTGATCATCATCCACCGCACTCGCGCAGGTCGCTGTGCCGAATCCGAGGACGACGCCGAGCAGGAGGGCGGAATACATACGTGTGTTCATGATTTGCTCCAATGTACTCAATTCCCCCGCTACCGAGGCTAGTGCATCGATACGCCATGTTCAATTTTCCACATGGTTGATCAGGTAGGCTCCACGGCGGCTGCAGCCGAAATTCGCTCGGCAAAACGGCGCGCCAACACGGCGCAAACCATGAGCTGAATCTGATGAAACAGCATCAGCGGCAAGATCATCGGCCCAATCATGCTGCCGCTGAAGAGCACTTGGGCCATCGGCACCCCGGAAGCCATGCTTTTCTTCGAACCAGCGAACAGGATGGTGATGCGATCCTCCATGTCGAAACCCAGGCGCAGGGCCAACTGCCAGACCAGCAGCAGCACGATGGCCAGCAACAGGCAGCAGACCGCCGCCAACGCCAGCAAGTCCCAGACCGGCACGACCTGCCACAAGCCGCCGACCACGGAAGCACTGAACGCGCTGTAGACCACCAGCAGGATCGAGCTTTGGTCAACCACGTGCACGAGCCGCCCATGGCGTTGAATCCAGCTGCCCAACAACGGCCGGCACAATTGGCCGGCAGCAAACGGCACGAACAGTTTCAGCACGATGTCCCAAATCGCCTGCAAACCGATGCCACCACCCTGCTCCGCATTCAGCAACAGCAAGACCAGCAAAGGGGTGACGATAATGCCGATCAGGCTGGAGGCCGCGGCGCTGCAGATTGCGGCCGAGACATTGCCCCGGGCAAGCGAAGTGAAGGCAATGGCCGACTGTACCGTCGCCGGCAGCATGCACAAAAACAGCACACCCTGATACAGCACCTCCCCAGTCAATGGCTGCAGCAATGGCTGCAACAGCAGACCCAGGATCGGAAACAGGATGAATGTGCACATGAAAACCAGCAGGTGCAGGCGCCAATGCGCCACGCCAGCAACCAGCGCCTCGCGAGACAGTTTGGCGCCGTGCAGGAAAAAGAGCAGCGCAATGGCTGCCAGGGTCAAGTAATCAAAAAAAGGCTCGAACGGTCCCGTTGCCGGAAAAAACGCAGCCACCGCAACCACAGCCAGCAAGGCCAAGGTGAAATTATCAAATAGCAGGCGGAAATATTTCATTCAAGCTCGAAACCGTTGCTGTAATTCATGCACAATACACCTATCGCTTTTTACTGCCAATCGTGCCAGTGTAAACCTTGCATCAGGCAGGGGATGACGGCATCGCCATGGTGCGGCGCGCGGGGACGGCGGCAATATCCAAATGCGCGATGGCCCAGGCCATGATCCGATCCAGCGACGCTTCTTCCAGCCCCACCTCCGGCTGTTGCCCGAGCAGTTCGAGCATCTGCACCAGTTGCCGCTCACGCTGGCTCAAATCCAACGCCATGGCTCCGTGGCTCTTGCTCAACTTGCGCCCTGCTGGGTTCATCAGTACAGGCACATGCGCATATGCCGGCACCGGCTGTGCCAATGCCTGGTGCAACAAGAGCTGGCGTGGAGTGGAGGAAAGCAGATCTGCACCTCGCACGACCTCGCGCACACCCTGGGCCGCGTCATCGACCACCGTGGCCAATTGATAGGCGACGAAGCCATCGGCACGGCGCAGCACAAAATCACCAATATCGCGGGCAAGATTTTGCCTGTAGCGCCCCTGCACCCGATCGGCGACAGTCATTACAGCATCCGGCGCTCGAATCCGCACTGAACGCGCCTGCCGCCCGACCGGCATGCCGTGGCGACAAGTGCCCGGATAAATCGGCCCTTCCAGGCCGGGCGGTCCGGTTCTGGTCTCACGCCGGCTGCAGCCGCAATCGAACAGGCAACCCCGGCTGCGCAGCCGACGCAAGGCATCTGCGTAGGCGGCGCTGCGCGTGCTCTGGTAGAGCACCGGACCATCCCAGCACAGCCCAAACAGCTCCAGGGTGCGCAGGATTTGTCGCGCCGCGCCGGGTTTGACTCGCGGCGTGTCCAGATCATCGATGCGCAGGCGCCAGGCACCGCCATGCGCTCGTGCTTGCAAAAAAGAAGCCAGCGCGGCCATGAGCGAACCTCTGTGCAGCTCTCCAGTCGGGGATGGCGCATAACGCCCGGCATGGGCCGCAGACACGTCGTGGGATTCAGGCATGCAGCACCCAGGTTGAGCCGCCTTCAAGACATGCCCGAGAGCAGGCCGCCGACATTCCCATTCTTTACTTTAACTATAGCGCGAAAGCGCCTATACATGATAAACAAATAATGCGAAGATCGACTTTCCACGGGGTTGTTGCTGCTATGCGTATCGTCTTATTCGTCATGCTCGTGCTCGGGCTCGGTGGTTGCGCCACTGCACCGCCCAATCAGCCGGATAATCTGTGCCGAATCTTTCAGGAGAAAAGCGGCTGGTACAAAGCTGCCAATAAATCCGAGCAGCGCTGGGGTGCTCCGATTCCACTGCAAATGGCTATTATTTATCATGAGTCCGCCTTCGTGGCCAACGCCAGGCCGCCGCGCGGCCGGCTGCTGTGGATCATCCCCTGGAAGCGCCCCAGTTCCGCCTATGGCTACACCCAGGCGCTGGACAGCACCTGGGACATGTATGTCCGGGAAGCCGGCAGCCGCTGGGCCAGCCGTCGCGATTTCGCCGACGCCACGGACTTTGTCGGCTGGTACATCGACAAGAGCGCGGCCATGCTGGGAATTGCCAAGACCGATGCCTACAGCCAGTACCTAGCCTACCACGAAGGCCAGGGCGGCTATCGGCGCGGCAGCTATCGCGGCAAGCCTCGAGTGCGCAATACTGCGCGACGGGTAGCGGCACGCAGCGCCAAATATGGCCGGCAGCTGCAGACTTGTCGTGCCGAGCTTGAAGCCGGCTCGGGCTGGTGGCCATTCTGATGACGAACCAGACCGCGCAACTCCATCATCTGGCTGATTTGCTGCTGCAGCTTGAACTGGCGCTGCGCAACAACGGTTTCTGGCAACAGCAGCCGCCATCTCCGGCAGCCATGGCCAGCCGCCTGCCATTTTGTGCCGACACGCTGGAATTCAGCCAGTGGCTGCAATTCGTCTTCTTGCCACGCATGCAGCACTTGATCGAAAACAACGAGCCGCTGCCCGACAACAGCAACATTACCGCGATGGCGCAGGAAGCATGGTCCGAAGGAGCTGAGAATCGCGAAATTCTACAGCCGATCCGCGCCATTGATGCAGTGCTCACCTCACGGCGGGGAAACTCGAACCGAGGTTAAAGGCAATTCAGCGCCAACAATCAGCCGAGCAAGTATGGCATGTAATGGTCGACCAGCAGCAGAGTGAAAATCACCATCAGATAGACAATGGAGTAGGCAAACGTGCGCATGGCCAGGCCCGGTTGCGGAGCGAACTTGAGCCGAATCGCATAGACCAGAAACCAGCCGCTGAAAATGACCGTGCCAACCAGATAAATCAAACCGCTCATGCGCAGCAGGAACGGCAGCAGTGAAACCAGAAACAGCAGAATCGTATACAGCAGCACCTGGCTGCGGGTGAAATCCAGACCATGCGTGACCGGCAGCATGGGGATGTC
>DATGUT010000202.1:0-7995 GCA_035301185.1 Salinisphaeraceae bacterium | reverse complement strand
GACACGCATCACGCTCGGTTTTGCAGCCCGCGGCGCGCTCGCTGTGGTGGTGCCGTTTGCCATCATGCTGGCGCTGGGGCAAGCCTACGGTGCCGTGTTTGCCGCGCTCGGCGGGCTGTTCACGGTGCTGGCCGATACCGGCGGCAGCTATCGGCGGCGCTTTGCTGCGATGCTGGTGGTGTTGCTGGTGGGTGGCTCAAGCCTCTACCTCGGCACGCTACTGGCAGCCCTCACTTGGCTGCTGCCGCTGTTGCTGGCGGTCATCGCATTTGTCTCCGGCATGGTGCGTGTATTCGGCGGTTCAAGCATCGCCATCGGCCTGTTTGCCAACATTCTGTTTCTGGTCGGCGCTTACGCCCCTGGCGACACCGGCTCGGCAGCAACATTTGTCGGCTTCTATGCCATTGGCAACCTATGGGTGGTGTGCGTGCATCTGGCGCTGTGGCGCCTGCGGCCCTATCGCATCCTGCTGCAGGAGATCGCTGCCAGCTACGATGCCGCCGCCCGCCTGGTCACGGCTTTGGAACTGGCCAGCGCCGGCGTGGAGACGGCGCTTGCGCGGCGCTACGTGCGGGTGCTGCATCGCACGGCGCGCGAACGCATCCGCAAGGCCGAGGCCACTCTGGAGTCGCTGCGCGTCGGTTATGGCCATTCCAGCGCGGTTTTTGATCATGCCCTGCTGCTGTTGTCGGCCGTGTCACGTGAAGTGATTGCCGCCACCAGTCTGCGTGCCATGAGCCAGCCTGAGCCCGGCACAGAGGCGGCGCGCGCTTGGCGCCAGTTTTTCCGCGCCTGGCGGCGCACGCTCAAAAATGTCTCGCGATTCCTGCTCACGGGGCGTGGCAGCCCTGCCACCGCCGCCATGCACGCTGCCTTCGACGCGCTCGACCAGCAGGGCGAGATCACGCGGGCCAAGGCCGCGCCATTGCGGCTCGCGCTGTTGCACATGGATGCCGTGGCCGAAACAGGGGTGCTGCAGCCGCACTTCCGGCTGCATTGGCGCGCCACGCTGCCGCGCCCCAGCACGACCTGGCTCGGCAGTGTGTGCAAGACGCTCGCAACCAATCTCACCTTTGCGTCGTTCATTTTCCGCCATGCCCTGCGGGTGGCGGTGGCGGCCGGCTTTGGCTTGTGGTTTGCCGGCGCCATTGGCGTGCCGCGTCTGCTGTGGCTGCCGATGACCACGATCGTCGTGCTGCAGCCGGAATTTGGTGCCACTTGGCGGCGCCTGTGGGCGCGCGTGGCCGGCACGCTCGGTGGCGTGCTCATTGCCGGTGGCGCGCATTTCCTCGTTCACGACAGCCTGCTGGAAATCGTGATCATCGCGCTGTTTGCTTTCGCCGCGTTTTATTTCATCCGCAGCGCCTACAGCATCGGCGTTGTGATGCTGACCCCCATGATTCTGTTGCTGCTTGGCGTGCTGATGCCCGACGCTTCCGCCATGCTGATCCTGGCGCGCGGCCTCGACACCATCCTGGGCGGCATGGTCGCGCTGGCGGCCGCCTTCGTCTTGTGGCCACTGTGGCAGCGCGACCCGTTCCTGGATCGCTGCGCCCAGGCAGTGCTGGCGCAGCGCGAATACCTCGCCCGCGCCTGTGACCAGCCGGGCGACGGCAAACCCTCGCGTCCGGAATTGATGCAGGCCCGGCACGCAGCCGAGCGCGCCACCGACAATGCCGATGCCACCCTGCAGCGCATGCTGTCGGAGCCGCGCGCCGTGCGCGGCAACCGGCGCGCGGCGCTGGGCTTTGTGACTTACCTGCGCCGCCTTGCCGACAATGCTGCGCATTTCTCGGTCGCCCTGCGCGGCGCGCGGCTCATGCCGGGCGAACGCGCGCATGCAGACGAGCTGTTGCAGCGGCTCGACATGATCGCAGCCGTCCTTTCGGGTGAGGCACAGCCCACGTCCCTGGCCATGCTCAAGCCACAACTGGAGGGGTTGGCGGCGCCACCGCCAAGGCTGGCACTCTGGTTCGAGCGCTTCGCCGCTGATACGGCCATGCTCGCCATCATCAGCCGCCGGCTGGTGCAGCGCTGAACAGCAACGGCTCGCATCAGGCCTGAGTCAGCCTGAGCCCGGCCAGTAATGGCTGTCCGGCAACTCGCGCGGGCCGAAAATGGCTTGGCCGACGCGCACGACCGTGGCGCCTTCGGCGATCGCGATTTCGAAGTCGCCGGACATGCCCATGGATAATTCGTCCAGGCTGATGCCGTCGGGGGCCTCTTGGCGCAGCTGCTCGCGCAATTCGCGCATGCGCACGAAGCATTGACGCACGCGTTCCGTATCAGAGGAGAAGATGGCGAGCGTCATCAAGCCGCGCACGCGCAGGGCGCTGAATTGCGGCAACTGGCGGATGAAAGCCGCGGCAGCCGCCGGCGCGAGGCCGAATTTCTGCGGCTCGTCGGAGCTGTTGATCTGCACGAACACATCCAGCGAGCGGCCTTCCATTTGCAGGCGCCGGTCCAGCGCCTCGGCCACGCGCAGGCGATCGAGCGCCTGGAATTCGTGCGCGAAGCGGGCCACGTATTTGGCCTTGTTGGTCTGCAGGTGGCCGATTACCGACCAGCGCAGGTCGGTCAGGTCGGACAGGGCTTCGGCCTTGCGCCGTGCTTCCTGAACCTTGTTTTCGCCCAGCTCGCGACAGCCGGCGGCATAGGCCATGCGCAGGATGTCGTTGCCCCTGGTCTTGCTCACCGGCAGCAGCCGCACCGTGGCCGGGTCGCGCCCGGCCTGCTCGCAGGCGGCATCGATGCGAGCGCGCAGCGCGCGCAGGTTTTTTGCAATGGCCTCCTGGGTGGTGGGCGGATCCGGGAATTGGGTGTTATGAGTAGGAGTCGAAGTCGTCATGTGTCAAGCTTAAACTGCAGGCGGCGCAAGTGCCAGCGGCTATGCTCAAACCCCACACTCCGGTGTGGCTTTCACTACCACTGGCGGTAGGCTAGCCAGATGTTGCTATCCTGTGCGCATTTCCAATGCATGAGGCTGACCATGGATGACACGCAAGATCAAGAATTGACCCTGTTCCGCGACATGCTGGAGCGCTTTATCCAAGAGCGGGTCGAGTCGGCCTATGCCGACTGGGAAGCGGCCGGCCTGTTCCCGCGCGAGCTCTGGCACGAGCTCGGTGAGCAGGGCTTTTTGGCCGTCGACATCGGCCAAGAGCAGGGCGGCTTTGGCGCCGATTTTCGCTTCGCCATGGCGGTTGTAGAGGCATTCAGCCGCGCCAACTGCAATGCCATTGCCACCAGCCTGGCGGTGCACTCCGACATCGTCGCGCATTACCTGTACAACCACGGCAGCGAGCAGCAGAAACAGGCTTATCTGCCGGGCATGATAAGCGGCGCCTGTGTCGGTGCCATCGCCATGACCGAGCCCGCTGCCGGCAGCGATTTGCAGGGCATCAAGACCACGGCCCGCGCCGATGGCGACGACTATGTCATCAACGGCAGCAAGACGTTCATCACCAACGGCCAGCATTGCGACCTGGTGATTGTCGTCGCGCGCACCAATCTCGACGCGCGCGCCTCGCGCGGCATCTCCCTGTTTTTGGTGGACGCCAAGAGCCAGGGCTTTCGCCGCGGACGCAACCTGGCCAAGATCGGCCTGCACGCCAGCGACACCTCGGAGTTGTTCTTCGACGAGGTGCGCGTGCCGGCCAGCGCCCTGCTGGGGCCGCTGGATGGCGGTTTTGGCATGCTCATGGACGAGCTGGCACGCGAACGGCTGTCGCTGGCCGTGGGTGCGGTGGCCGCCGCCGAAGGCGTGCTGGCGCAAACGGCGGCCTACATCAAAGAGCGCCAGGCATTTGGCCAGCCCATTGGTGCGTTCCAGCATATCCGCTACCGCATGGCGGAAATGGCCACCGATGTACGCGCGCAGCGCGCGTTCGTCGATGAATGCTGCCGCGCATTCGCCGCCGGCACGCTGGATGTGGCGACGGTGAGCATGGCCAAGCTGAGCACCACCGAAATGCAGAACCGGGTGGCCGATGGCTGCCTGCAGCTGCATGGCGGCTATGGCTACATGAGCGAATATGGCGTGTCGCGCGCCTTTACCGATGCCCGGGTGCAGCGCATTTATGGCGGCACGTCGGAAATCATGAAAGAGCTGATCAGCCGCGAAATACTACAGTGACTCCGGCAGCTGCACCAGCGTCGCGCCCCAGGACAGGCCGACGCCGAAGCCAACCAACATGACGTAGGCCGCGGGCTTGAGCAAGCCGCTTCTGCTGGCGATCGACAAGGCGATGGGAATGCTGCAGGAGACCGTGTTGCCGATGTCTTCCATGCAGGCAATGAAGCGCTCCGGCGGCAATTCCAGATCCGCACGGATGCCCTGCAGGACCTTGGCGCTGGCCTGGTGCGGAACCACCGCGTCGATGTCGTCGAGCGTGATGCCGGCGCGCTCGCACAGGCTGTGGATGGCGCGCGGCACTTCCTGCAGCGAGAAATCCACGATCGCCTTGCCATTCATGTAGATGTTGCGCGCTGAGCGGCAATTGCCGAAACGGTCGGCCGTGGCGGGCGGCGCCGCGTCACCAAGCGGTTGGCGCATGCCGCCCATGGGCACGATCAGGTTGTGCCCGCCGCTGCCGTCGGTGCCATAGACAAAGGGCCCGATCGCCGGTTCTTCGGCGCTGGCGGAAACCACCGTGGCGGCGGCGGCATCGCTGAACAGCGCGCGCACGCTCTTGTCTTCCGGATGGATGAACTTGGTATAGGTATCCGCCGTGATCAGCAGGATGCGCCGCGCCTGGCCGGTCTCGATCAGCCCCTTGGCCAGCCCCAGGGCGTAGATGAAGCCGGAACAGCCCAGATTGATGTCCAGGGCGCCGGCGCTGGTGGACAATTGCAGGCGCTCCTGCATCAGGCAGGCGGTGCTGGGCAGGAAGTGATCCGGCGTCTGCGTGCAAAACAGCAGAAAATCGAAATCCTCCGGTGTCCAGATGGCGCGCGCAAACAGCTGTTCGGCCGCCTGCAGCGCCAGATCGGATGCCGTTTCGCCTGCAGCGGCGATGTGGCGCGTGCGAATGCCGGTACGCCGGGCCAGCTTTCGCGGCCGCCAGTGTGGGTGCGTTTGTGCCAGTTCTTCGATGGTTTCGGTACGTGCGGGCAGGACGTACTCGATGGCTTCGACGGCAGCATGCATAGACAGCCATTCCTTCAGTTTGCCGGATTGATCGCGCGGGGAGTTGCTTGCGCCGCTTAGCATACCGCGTGTATCGGTTGTGGTATAGCGCCAGTTATTATGTGATTGGATAAATTGGTTATCAAAAAGGGTTTATCAAGGGCGGCTGGTTGCCAGTGCTCGCAGCCTCGCGTGGCGAAGTCAGTTATGCGGCCGGGCCACGCGCCGCCTGGAATGGCCATGCGTGACGTGCAGGCGATAGACGAAGGCGGCCACGAACATGAGCGTTAGGAGCAAGACTACGGTGGCCGCCGTGTCGCTGTCGATGAAGAAACTGAGATAGGCGCCGGCCAGCAGCGCGAGCAGGCAGGCGGCGACGGCGACCAGCAGCATGCGCGCGAAGCTGCGCACCAGTAGGAAAGCGATGGCGCCTGGCGTCACCATCAGCGCGACGGCCAGGATCAGGCCGACGGAAGTCAGCGTGGCGACGATGGTGAGCGACATGCAGGCCAAAAGCAGATAGTGCAGCAGTGCCGGATTGAGCCCGCTGGCGCGGGCCTGGGCCGGGTCGAATGCATACAGCAGGAAATCGCGCCACTTGAGCAGCAGGATGGCGACGATCACCAGCGCCAGCAGGCCCGAGACCAGCAGATCATGGCGGCTGATGCCGAGCATGTTGCCGAACAGTACATGCGTCAGATGTACATTGCTGTCGATTGCCGTGACCATGAGCATGCCGATGCCGAACATGCCGGCAAACACCACGCCCATGA
The DNA here is from genome assembly GCA_035301185.1 of Salinisphaeraceae bacterium. GTDB lineage: Bacteria > Pseudomonadota > Gammaproteobacteria > Nevskiales > Salinisphaeraceae > DATGUT01. The sequence continues at coordinate 2,094 of DATGUT010000202.1, read as the reverse complement.
GCGCGTCGTACTTGACCCGGCAGTTGTTGGCCAAATAACCGATGCCGGTGGCGCAGACCATGCCGGCGGCGAATGCGCCGGCGATCAGCGGCAGGCCGAGGATGAAGGCGAGCACGATGCCGGGCAGGGTGGCGTGGCTGACCGAGTCGCCCATCAGCGCCCAGCCTTTGAGCACCAGGAAGCAGGACAGGATGGCGCTGGGGAAGGCAATGATGATCGCAATGCCGAACGCATTGAGCATGAAAGGGAATTGCAGCGGTGCAATAAGTGTGTCGAGCATGATCAACTGCCCTCGCTCGGCCATGTGTCCCGCTGGTGCCGGTGTGCTGCCAACGCCTGCGCCGCCTTGCGGCGATTGGCAATCAGGCCGTGCTTGGGCGCGCAGACGAATGCCAGCAGGAACAGCGCGCTCTGCAACGAAACGATGATGCCACCGGTGGCGCCATCGAGGAAAAAGCTGGCATAGGCGCCCACGAAACTGGTGAGCACGCCGATGACAACCGCGGTGCCGAGCAGCCGGGGGAAGCGATCGCAGAGCAAATAGGCGGTGGCGCCGGGGGTGACGATGAGCGCAATCACCAGGAATGCGCCGACGGTGATCATGGCCGCCACGATGGCGGCTGCCAGCAGGGCGAAGAACAGCATTTTCAGTCGCTGCGGGCGCAGGCCGATGGAGCGCGCATGGTTTTCGTCGAAGAACACGACCATCAAATCCTTCCATTTCGCCAGCAGGATGACGGCACAGACTGCGCCGATCAGCGCCAGCTGCAGCGTGTCGGCAGGGGTGATCGCGAGGACATTGCCCATGACGATGGTCTGGATGTTCACCGCCATCGGCTTGAGCGAGATCATGAACAAACCAAGGCCGAAGAACGAGGTGAAGATGACGCCGATGATGACGTCCACCTTGAGCCCCGAGCGATCGCTCAGAAACAGCATGGTGACGGCGGCCAGCGCGCCGGCGATGAAGGCGCCGAGGGCAAACGGCAGGCCGAGGATGAAGGCGCCGGCCACGCCGGGCACCACCGAGTGGCTGAGCGCGTCGCCGATCAGCGACCAGCCCTTGAGCATGAGGTAGCAGGACAGGAACGCACACACGCCGCCCACCAGCGCCGACACCCACATGGCGTTGGTCATGTAGCCATAGTTGAACGGCTCCAGCAGCAGCGCCAGCATCATGCGCTCGCGGCACTGGCCGCGCTGGCTGGCTGCAGACCGATGTGGCGGGAAGTGCCGCCAAACGTGCGCTCCAGGTTGGCTTGGGTGAAAGTGCTGGCGGTCGGTCCGGCGGCGATGACCGTGCCCTGGAGCATGATCGTGCGATCGCAGAAATCCGGCACGGCGCTGATGTCATGCGTGGACACGAGCATGACGCGGCCCTCGGCCTGCAGCTCGCCAAGCAGGGTGATGATCTGCTGTTCGGTGCCGACGTCCACGCCGGTGAACGGCTCGTCGAGCAGGATGATCTGCCCGTCCTGGGCCAGCGAGCGCGCCAGGAACACGCGCTTGCGCTGGCCGCCGGACAGTTCGCCGATCTGGCGCTTGCGCAAATCCTGCATGCCAACGCGCGCCAGCGCCTGCGCGACGGCCGCCCGATCCGCGGCCTTCGCCCGGCGCAGAAAACCCATGTGGCCGTAGCGACCCATCATGACCACGTCTTCCACCAGCACCGGGAAGGCCCAATCCACTTCTTCCGCCTGTGGCACATAGGCCACCAGATTGCGCCGCAGCGCCTGCTTTACGCTGTGGCCGAGCAGCGCGATGCGCCCATCGGCGATGCGCACGAAACCCATCAATGCCTTGAACAGCGTTGATTTGCCGGCGCCATTGACGCCGATGAGCGCGGTCACCGTGCCGCGCGGCAGGCTGAAGCTGGCATCCCAAAGTGCCGTGTGCCCGTTACGATAAGTCACCGTGACGTCGCATGCCTCGATGCCAGGCGCAGTGCCCGGCTGTGCGGCATGGCCGCGCACGCCAGCGTGGGTGTGCTGCTTTCCCACTGATGCGGTTGTCGTATGATGCATGGCGTCATGCGCCAGCGTGGCTTCCGCTTGCTGTGTGGTCATTGTTGCTCTCCGTCATCTGCAGTCAGCG
>DATGUT010000201.1:0-5644 GCA_035301185.1 Salinisphaeraceae bacterium | reverse complement strand
TCAAGCAAATGATCGAGTTGCACGGCGGCTCGGTCGTGGCGCACAGCGATGGCCCCGGCCTGGGCAGCGAATTCGTCGTGCGGCTGCCACTGACCGCCAACAAATCGGTGTCGACGACCGAGGAGGAGTCGGCAGCTGCATCATCAGGCCGGCTGCGCCTGTTGGTGGTGGACGACGATCATGATGTCGCCGCAGGCATGGAATTGTTATTGAACAGCCTGGGTCATGAGACGCGCATCGTCCACGACGGCGAGCAGGCCCTGGCCGCAGCATCCACATTCCAACCCGATGCGATCCTGCTCGATCTCGGCATGCCCGGCATGGATGGCTTCGAGACTGCCCGGCGCCTGCGCGCCACGGCAGCGGGCCGCGACGCATTGCTGATCGCCCTGACCGGCTGGAGCCGGGAACAAGACAGCCAGCGCACTGCCGCGGCTGGATTCGATCATCACCTGGCCAAGCCGGTCGAGGCGGATGTGCTGGAGCAGGTGTTGGCAGAGCCAAGGACAAAAAACCTTTCATGATTAACTGCGCCGTGTCCGCGGCGGTCTGGGTGTTCATGCTGGATTGGCGCAGCCGACACGTTGACTGTATTCATGACGGCAGGCGCTCGAGCATGCGTCGCAGCGCATCGAGATGGCTGCCCTGCCAAAACAGACGCCCGCAACGCGTGCATTGACGAAAATGCTGATAATAACGGCGTGTTTTTGGCGCCAGGCGATGCGCAATCTCGCCCTTGGATACGTCCTGCAGCATGCCGTTGCAGCGCGCACAGCGACTGAACGGCTGCATTGCCGGGCGCAGGCGAAAATGCAGGAATACATCCTCGAGTTGCATGCGCGGGTCGTCGGCACGCACGAAGCGGGCGAATGTGACGCGAGCGCGCTTGAGCAGGCCGCGGTCGCGCGTGAGCAATAGGCGGCGTTCGCGATCGGCAATCGCGGCCAATTCTGCGTCGCCCCGGTCATTGCTATAGCGGCTGTCGAAACCCAGCAGCCGCAGATAGCGCGTCAGGCGGCCAAGGTGGGTGTCGAGCACGAATGCGGGCGGCCATGGCAGAGGCGGGCGCAGCGCCGAGGCATGACCGCGCGGATTGGGCCAGGCCTCGATGCGGGCACCGGGAACAGGGATGTGGTTGAAATCCACCGCCTGGCCCGTGACCTGGATGGCACCAACTTCCGTGTGCGGTGGGCCAAGCGCCTCGATGATGTCCTTGATCGAGGCACGCCGTTCGAGCACAAACTCGAAGCTCGTGTCGCGACGCGCAGGTGCAAGAAAATCATTCAACTCGCCATGGAACAAGAAGGTTGAGCCGGGTTGCACTGGTGGAGCAAGCATCTGGGCAAATTTATTGGCAGGATAGCTGCCTGGCGAGTAGATTGCCGCATATTGAAGATAGTGGACTGGACATTAGGGCGTGTTCACAATCACCGCGGCGTTCGCGTTGCTGCCCAAAATTGTGCCAGACAAGGCGCGTGGCGCCGGTCGTAGCACTCCTACAATCAAGCCACGCAACGCAGGATGGCGGAAAAATGGCCCCGGCGCGCCGTCGTGCTGATTGTGAACACGCCCTAAGCACCTAACCGATTCTGCGCAGGCCTGCATGCGCGGACTATCCGCTGCAGCAGAACAAAAAGGCATCCGACACCGAATGTCGGATGCCTTTGGCGCTGATGTTCAGTCGTTCAGGCTGCTCAGCGTTGGGCGGCCGGCCGCCTGCAGGGCAGGCTGATGAGCCGGGCGCCGCAGCAGGCGCATGGCATTGCCGATGACGATCAGCACCGAACCCTCGTGGAACAGCATGCCGACGGCCATGGTCACGCCGCCCATGAGCACGCGGGTGAGCAGGATGGCGACGGTGCCCAGCGGGAGAAGCGATCCATGAATTTCTGCGTGTGCGCCTTGGCGTTCTGCGCGCCGCTGCCGGCAATCACCTCGCCATCGACTGGTACCTTGGCGCCGTTCTTGACCAGCACCACCTCGCCCATGGCGACGCTGCCGGCCGGCACTTCGACCTGCTCGCGCCCTGGCGCATGACCACGGCCGTGTCCGGCGCCACCGCCACCAGCTCGGCCAGCGCCGCGCGCGTTTTGTTCAGCGTGGCCGACTCCAGTGCACGGCCGATGGCAAACAGGAAGGTGACGGCCGCCGCCTCCCAGTACTCGCCGATGATGACGGCACCGATGGCGGCAATGCTCACCAACAGATCGATGCTGATGTTGCGCACCGCCAGCGCGTTGATCGCGTTGCGCACAATGGGCGTACCAGCGACAAGCGCGGCGCCGACCATCAACAGGTCGGCGGCAAGCGCCTCGCCCAGGCCCCTGGAGGCAATGAATGAAGCCAGGATCAAGAGGCCGGAGAGGACGGAAATCGTCCAGCGGCCGTTGAGCCATGTATTGATTCTATTCATGATGAGTCCACAAATGTTGTTTTTCCTGGTGCAGAAAAGATGCATGCGCCGCTCGACGGACACATGCATCTTGCTGCGGAGATGGGGTGAAGAATGAATGCATTGCTTGCGCTGATTGTTATTCCAGGCAGCGGACAGGAGTTGCTCCATGAGAAATGTCAGTTAATATCACGGAGGTGGTATGAGCCAGTACGCGGCCGCTGCCGGCGGCCGAATCATTGCCGACTGACTCAGGTAGATATGGCAAGTCCACCGTTGCAGGCACGACTTGCGTGAGTTTTGGCGGCGATTTTTAAGTCAGCCCCCCAGACTGCGCCGCCTGCCAGGCGAGCAGTGCGATGCCCAGCACGATCAGGCCGACAGCGGCAAACTGGATGGTGTTGAAGTGCTCGCGCAGCACCGCCACACCAACGCTGGTGGTCACGATCAGCGAGCCGCCGATGATGAGCGGTGTGCCAACCGCCACGGCCAGGCCGCGACCATAGACGACAAAACTCAGAATTTCGACCAACCCTATGGCCACACCTGCCAGGGCAGAAAGGAGCAGGCCGCGGCTGGTCATTGAGATTTCCGCCGGATGGGTCCGGTACAGCCACAGCAACACAGCCAGGCCCATGAAGGCGGCCACGAACTGCAGCACCACGGCGCCGAGCACGGCATGGATATGGTCGGACGACGCCTTGATGAAGACGTTGTACAGGCCGAACATCACGGCCGCCACAGTGACCAGCGAATAGATCATCGTTTGTCTCGCCTCCACGGGACTCAGCCCTTGACGTTGACGATCTGCCGCAAGGTGTGAACCACCTCGGTCAGGTCGCTCTGGTTGGCCATGACTTCATCGATATCCTTGTAGGCACCTGGAATCTCGTCGATCACGCCCTTGTCCTTGCGCGACACCACGCCCTTGGTCTGCAGGCGCAGGTCGGCCTCGGTGAAGCGGCGCTTGGCTTCGGTGCGACTCATGCGGCGGCCGGCGCCGTGGGCGCTGGAGTGAAAGCTCTCGGGGTTGCCCTTGCCGCGCACGATATAGCTTTGCGTGCCCATGCTGCCGGGCACAATGCCGAGATCACCCGCCCGCGAGCGGATGGCGCCCTTGCGTGTAACCCATACATCAGCGCCGTAGTGGTATTCGCGTGCAACGTAGTTGTGGTGGCAGTTCACCGCCTGGGTGGTGACGTCGAACGCTGGCAAATGGCGTGCCAGCCCAATGAGCACCAATTCGAGCATGGCCTGGCGATTGGCATAGGCATAATCCTGCGCCCACGCCACGGCTTCCATATAGTCATCAAAGTGCTGGCTGCCTTCGGCCAGATAGGCGAGATCACGATCCGGCAGCTGGGTGGCATGACGCTCCATGTCGCGTTTGGCCAGCTCAATGAAATGCCCGGCCAGTGCGTTGCCGATGCCGCGGCTGCCTGAATGCAGCATCACCCAGACGCGGTCACTCTCGTCCAGGCATACTTCGATGAAATGGTTGCCGCCGCCCAGCGTGCCCATCTGGTGCGTCCAGCGGGAGTGTTTGCCCATGCGCTGCATGACCTCTGGATGGCGTTCGATGATGGCATCCAGGCGCCGGCGAAACGGCTGCACGGCGCTGGCCAGGACACGATTGTCACGATGCTGGGCGCGTCCCACGGGCACGTCGCGCGAAATCTGGTCGAAGACCTTTTTCAGAGACTTTTCCTCCACGTCGCTGGCGGTCAGCGACAGGCGTGTCGCCACCATGCCGCAGCCGATGTCGACGCCAACGGCCGCCGGGATGATGGCCCGGTCGGTGGCGATGACCGAGCCGATGGTGGCACCCTTGCCAAGGTGCACGTCGGCCATGGCCGCGATGTGACTGTGGACGAACGGCAGCATGGCGATATTGGTTAGTTGCTGTCGCACTGCTGCATCGATGTCGTCGGTCCAAACCCTGATCGGCACGTGCTGCCCATCGAGAATCTGGTGGGTAGACATTTTCAAGCTCCATGTGTGGCGAAAACATTTAGCGCGGTACAGGCGGATTATCGCCCATAAGCGCGATGTCAGCAGTTTCCTTGGCTGCGGCTGAGATGGCGCTAACCGCGCCCGCTGGCAATGGCCATCATCGACGGTCGACGACTTCGCCGCACCTTTTGAAAGCAGTGCCTGAGGTCATGTTCAACAAGCCGGACAGCACGAGGATCATCCGGATTATTGTGCCACTTGGTTATGTATCAGTCTCAGCTACGCCAAAATAGGTTTGTCATTTCGACCATAGTGCGAAGCACGAAGTGGAGAAATCTCGATATGAACAACTGATGAGAAGAGATTTCTCCATTCCGGTCGCAAGCTCCCTCCAGTCGAAATGACAGAGCTCAGAGTGGGTGGCTGAATCTCATGCATAATCAAGAAATGACAAGATTCAAAGTGGGTGACTGAGTTTCATGCATGATCAAGTTGTGCCATGCATTGATTTTGCCCTTGATGAGGCCATATTCGTGCCCTATGAGTCTTCCAGTGAGCGCATCCTTGGCTGCGACGTGCTCGGGCGCACTATTGTGGCAAGGCTGCAAAACGCACCTTGACGCGGCTCGCGCCGGTAATCCGGCTGACAATTTTCTCGATCTTGTCGCGCGGAACCGGTGGAAAAAGCCTTGGGCGCTAAAGTGGTATGGGCACTGGTATTGCCCATGATTCGCCGCTGTGAAAACCACTTTATCCTGCGCAAGCGAGCGTAGCGGGTGGTGTCGCCGGATCGCACTTTATAGGCGTATTCGCTCGATTCTGCGGCTGCGTGCACAGTGACGTGTTATTTTGCAAGGGGGCGTGGTGGCGCCGTCGCAAAATCGAGGTTTATGAACACGTTCGTTCGATTCCGCGGCCGCACTCAGAAACCAGGCGCCATTTCTGCTATGGCAACAGCACAAGAAATTCCTTGCCACATTCCGACACAAGCACCGGCCGGAAAGCCATTCGCCCATTTTTGCCAATTGTCTACAGTTAGTCTAATGCCCAAAACAAACATCGATTGCGATTCGCCGACCGTCGGCAGCCATGGTTTTGCCGGTTGGTATTTCGGCTGGAACATCGTTGCCCTGGCCACGTTGATGGTGTTGCTGACGGTGGGCCTGCGCCTCGGGATCGGTCCCTTTTTCTTTCCGATCAGCGCGGATCTCGGTTTCAGCCGCAGCCTGCTGTCGGGGCTCGTGGCCATTGCCATGCTGTCTTACGGCCTGGTCATGCCATTCGCCGGCTGGGTGGTGG
>DATGUT010000200.1:0-5426 GCA_035301185.1 Salinisphaeraceae bacterium | reverse complement strand
TCAAGTGCAGCGCGTATTCGTACAGCGTGTCAAAATAATCCGAGGTGTAGCGCACCGCACCTTCCCACTCGAAACCGAGCCATTGCACATCAGCCTGGATCGAGTCGATGTACTCCTGTTCTTCCTTTTCCGGATTGGTGTCGTCGAAGCGCAGCCGACAAATGCCGCCGAATTCTTCTGCCAGACCAAAGTTCAGGCAGATCGAACGGGCGTGGCCGATGTGCAGATAGCCGTTCGGCTCCGGCGGAAGCGCGTCACCACCTGGCCCTGCTGCGCGCCGGACTCGATCTGTTCGAGGATCATGTTGCGCACGAAATTGGTGCTCGCGGGTTTGCTGTCGGCGGCCATGACTAACACGATTTGGAGATTTGATTGAGCGGCATTATAAGCTACACGGCAAGGACTTCATGCACCAGCACATCGTTCAGCGAAAAGAATCGATCATGGGACGCGGGCACGGTGGCATTGGCACGCCGCTGCCATGCCAGTCCGAGCAGGCGGCGTCATTCCGGCTTGCACGCATATGCCGCGATGCAAGCGTCAATGCCGCCTTCGCCAGCCACGTCAAGGGCGCGGCAAGCCAGCCGCCTGCCGCGCCCTGCGTGCCGGTTTAGACCACGAACAGATCCGTGAATTCGGTCACGGAGGTGGCCTCCGTCGTGCCCTGGTCGGCGACGATGGCGTGGATCTTGTCCGCGTTCTTCGGCGCAATCTTGAGCGCCAGGTTGTGGGCGAACTTCTTCTTCAATTCCGGAATGCCCTCGTCGCGGCGGCGGCGGTGGCCGATCGGGTAATCGACCGACTCCTTGTCCGTCGATGAGCCGTCGTTGAAGAACACCTGCACTGCATTGCCGATGGCGCGCTTATCTTCCTCCAGGTATTCCTTGGTGAAGCGCTCGTTCTCGACCACCTCCATCTTGTCGCGCAGCGCGTCGATGCGCGGGTCGGCGGCGACATCGTCCTCGTAGTCGGCGGCGGTCAGGCTGCCCTTGATCAGCGGCACGGCCACCATGTACTGGATGCAGTGGTCGCGATCGGCCGGGTTGTCCAGCGGGCCGGTCTTGTCGATGATGCGCACACCGGATTCCTGGGTTTCGATGACGATCTTGTCGATGTCGTCGAGCCGGTCCTTGACCTGCGGGTGCAGCGTGATTGCGGCTTCCACGGCGGTCTGGGCGTGGAACTCGGCCGGGAAGGAAATCTTGAACAGCACGTTTTCCATGACGTAGCTGCCGAATTCCTGGCCGAGCGTGATTTCCTCGCCGCGGAACAGCGAATCCTGGAAACCCCAGGTCGGCGCCGTCAGCGCGGATGGATAGCCGATTTCGCCCTTGAGCACGCGCAGGGCCAGCAGCACGCCGCGCGAGGTGGCATCACCGGCGGCCCAGGACTTGCGCGGGCCGGTGTTGGGTGCATGGCGGTAGGTGCGCAGCACGCCGCCGTCGATCCAGGCGTGGCTGACGGCATTGCGCACTTCTTCCTTGCTGCCGCCGAGCATGCCCGCGACCACGGAACAGGTGGCGATGCGCACCAGGAGCACGTGGTCCAGGCCAACACGGTTGAAGCTGTTTTCCAGCGCCAGCACGCCCTGGATTTCGTGCGCCTTGACCATGGCCACGAGCACGTCCTTGAGCGTCAACGGCGCCTCGCCGTTGGCAATGTTCTGGCGCGAGACGTAATCGGCCACGGCGAGAATGCCACCGAGGTTGTCCGACGGGTGGCCCCATTCGGCGGCCAGCCAGGTGTCGTTGAAGTCCAGCCAGCGGATCATGCAGCCGATGTTGAACGCCGCCGTCACCGGATCGAGCTGGTGCGAGGTGCCGGGCACCTTGGCGCCATTGTCCAGCGTGGCACCCGGCACGACCGGGCCCATGAGCTTGGTGCAGGCCGGATAGTTCAGCGCCTGCAGACCGCAGCCCAGGGTGTCGATCAGGCAGTAGCGCGCGGTTTCCAGCGCCTCGGTGCTGGTGACTTCGTAATCGCAGACATAATCTGCAATTTTTTTAATGACTTCGTCAAAGCCAACGCGGCTGGCGGAACGGATATCAGTTGCTGTCATCAGATGTTTTCCTGTAAATGGTTCAAGTGGTCAAGTGTGCCACCAGTGACCACCAGTTCCCAAATACAGGTGCGCTCAGAGCGCCCGTCGCCATGCGCAGGGAGGACTTGAAATTTTCCCATCCCGCACTGCGCCGCACCGTGTAGTACTGGGGCGTGTTCACAATCACCGCGGCGGCGCCCGAGCAATGCAGCTGACCCGTTAAACGCGTGGTAACGCGCAGAATTGACTCAAGTTTTGCCGCCATTGCTAAGCCACCGCGGCTGCAACAAACAGGCCGATGACACAAAGAAAACCCAAGCCCCAGACGATGCTGCGGACCGTGGCCAGATCCTGGATATAGCAAATGCCGTAACCGATGCGCAGCACGACGAACAACACCGCGAGGGTGTTGATCACGGCCGGTGCGGCGCCCGCCACGGCGGCGATGATGACACCGGCCGCAAATGGCGGGAAGGCCTCGTAGGAGTTCTGTTCGGCCCAGTGGGCGCGCTTCTGCTTGCCTTCGATTTGCGCCAGCCATGCTCGTGGCCAGGCGTTTTCTGCCGGCTGCATTTTCTGTTGACCGCCGAATTTGGCGTAGCCAATCAACGCAAACGGCAGCAGGGCCGCAATCAGAACGCACCAATAGGCAAACAGCATGGCAACAGCGTGCTCAGCCGCGCTGCTCGATGGGCGTGAACGCGCGATTCTCCGGGCCGATGTGTTCGGCATTGGGCCGAATCAGACGATTGTCGGCGCGCTGCTCGAAGATGTGCGCACTCCAGCCGGTCAGTCGCGAGATGACGAATATCGGCGTGAACAGCGGCGTGGGAATGCCAAGGAAGTGATACGCCGTGGCGTGGTAGAAGTCGGCATTGGGGAACAGTTTTTTCTCGTCCCACATGATTTGCTCGAGGCGCTCGGAGATCGCATACAGATTGTTCTTGTATTCATCGTCGCCGGCAAAATGCTTCGACCATTGCTTGATGATGTCATTGCGCGGATCGTGGGTCTTGTAGACGCGATGGCCAAAGCCCATGACCCTGTCCTTGTTGGCCAACATCTCGCGCAGCCCGGCCTCGGCATCGTCGGGGTCCTTGAATGTCTGGATCAGCGCCATCGCCTGCTCGTTGGCGCCGCCATGCAGCGGCCCGCGCAGCGCGCCGATCGCACCGACCACGGCGGAATAGAAATCCGACAGGGTCGCGGTAATCACACGGGCGGTGAACGTCGAGGCGTTGAACTCGTGCTCGGCATACAGAATCAACGAGGCGGACATGGCGCGCACGTGATCGTCATTCGGCTTTTTGCCATGCAGCAAGTGCAGGAAGTGGCCGCCGATGCTGTCGTCGTCGGTTTCCACGTCGATGCGTTTGCCGCTGTTGGCATAGTGGTACCAGTACAGCAGCATGGACGGGAAGCAGGCCAACAGCCGATCAGCGACCTGGTGCTGCTGGCTTGCGGGATCCGTTTCCTGCTCGATGCAGCCGAGCACCGAGGCGCCGGTGCGCAGCACGTCCATCGGGCTGAGATCTGCGGGCAGCAATTCGAGCGCGGTCTTGACCTGCTCCGGCAAGCCGCGCTGGCCTTGCAGCCGCTGCTTGAAATCAGCCAGCTGCTGCGCGGTTGGCAATTCACCGTACATCAACAGATGAGCGACTTCCTCGAACTCGGCCTTGGCCGCCAGGTCCTCAATCGAATAGCCGCGATAAGTCAGCCCAACACCCTGCTTGCCGACGGTACATATCGCTGTCTCGCCTGCAGTGACGCCAGCTAGACCGGCCGTATTCCCACTCTTACTCATGAATCAGCTCCAAAATTTATTGCTGCAGATCGACGACCGTGCGCCCAGTGTGTTCACCGGCGATCATCGCCTCACATACAGTAGGGATATCCCTAAAGCCTACTGTGTCTGTCGCGATGCTGTCCAGATGGGCGGGTTTGTGGCTGCCAGCCATTTCCGCCCAGATTTGCTCGCGCCAGGCGTTGGGACACTCCACCGAATGAATGCCAAGCAATGACACGCCGCGCAGGATGAACGGCGCCACGGTGGTTGCCAATTTCATACCGCCAGCCAGGCCGATGGCGGCCACATTACCGTAGGGGTGGATGCGGCCCAATATATTGGCCAGCAGTTCGTCACCCACCGAATCGACGGCGCCGGCATACTCGGTGCGCGCCAGCGGCTTGCCGCCCAAATCCAGCGCCTCGGGCGCAATGACATCGGTGGCGCCGAGCGAGCGCAGGAAATCACCATGTTCGTCGCCGCGGCGCGTGACCGCCACCGGGCTGAAACCGCCAGCGGCGAGCATGTCGATGGCGAAGGCGCCAACGCCGCCGGTGGCGCCGGTGACCAGGATTGGGCCCTGCTCCGGTGCCTGGTGATTCTCCAGCATGCGCCGCACTGCCATGCCGGCGGTGAAACCGGCCGTGCCGATGGCCATGGTCTCCCACAATGTCAGGCCGTCCGGTTTGGCCACCACATACTCGGCGGGGATGCGCACATATTCGGCAAAACCACCATCGCGGGTTTCGCTCATGAACCAGCCGGTCACCAGCACTTCGTCGCCGGGCGCAAAGCGCTCGCTGGTACTGGATTCCACCGTGCCGGCAACATCGATGCCGGCATTGAGCGGGCGCGTGCGCGCGATCCTGCCCTTGCCGGTGACGGCCAGGGCGTCCTTGTAGTTGATGCAGGAATAACGGCTTTTGATGACGACGTCGCCGTCGCTTAGATCATTGAAGTCCATGTCGACGTAATCGGCACGGGTGCCGCCGTCCAAATCCTGGATGCGCAGTGCTTTCATAATCTCTTCTCTCTATTCAAACTTGTGTGCGGGTTTTATCATACTTGTTGTTGCCAAGCAGTCTTGAGCATTGCGCGTGGACCGCGTAGGGTAATCCTTACCACTCTCGCGAGGAGCTCAGCCATGGCAGATAACGTATACAAAATCACGGAGTTGACCGGTTCATCCGAAATCAGCCAGGAAGACGCGATACGCAATGCCATTACCTGTGCTGGCGAAACCATTGATCATTTGCGTTGGTTTGAAGTCATCAATACGCGCGGCCATATCGAGAATGGCGAAGTGGCACACTGGCAGGTCACGCTCAAACTTGGTTTTACCATTGATGCGACAGACGCATGACCGATGTACCCGGCAGCTGGCAGGGTGTCCATGATCGCGGCGATCTGCACGAGAACAACGTCCCGCCAGACCCGCTGACCCTGTTTGCCGCCTGGTTTGCCAGCGCACGGACGGCCGCCATCATCGAGCCGGCAGCCATGACTCTGGCCACGATTGATACCGACGGCTGGCCGTCGGCACGCACCGTGCTGCTCAGGGGCCATGATGCAGCCGGTTTCCGCTTCTACAGCAACTAC
>DATGUT010000199.1:0-2177 GCA_035301185.1 Salinisphaeraceae bacterium | reverse complement strand
AACATGAGACCGATGCGTTTCTACCTGAACAACGAGTTGCGCGAGCTGACGGCTGTGGATCCGACCATGACCGTGTTGCAATGGCTGCGCGAGGACGAGAATCTGCGCGGCACCAAGGAAGGCTGCGCGGAAGGCGACTGCGGCGCCTGCTCCGCGGTCATCGGGCGCGTGGGCGCGGACGGAACAATGCACTATCGCGCGGTCAACACCTGCATCCTGTTCGTGCCGGTGCTGGATGGCTGCCAGGTGCTGACGGTCGAGCATCTGCAAAGCGCCGACGGCCGGTTGCATCCGGTGCAGCGGGCCATGGTCGAACATCACGGCTCACAGTGTGGCTTCTGCACGCCGGGCTTCGTCATGTCCTTATATGCCATGTATTTGAACGAAGCGCGCCCGACGCGCCAGCGCATCAACGACGTGCTGTCCGGCAACCTGTGCCGCTGCACCGGCTATCGGCCGATCATCGACGCCGCCCAGGCCATGTACGACTACGACTGGCAGGATGCGACGCTGGCCAATGCCGGGCGCATGGCGGCGCTGCTGCAAGAGCTCAATGACGGCGCCGAGCCGCTGCAGGTTGGCAATGGCGCGCGCAAATTCTTCGCTCCGACCACGGCCACTCAGCTCGAGGCGCTGCTGGCCGAGCACCCGGACGCCATCATGCTCGCCGGCGGCACGGACGTCGGCCTGTGGGTGACCAAACTGCATCGCGATTTGCCCGACATCATCTACGTCGGCAATGTGGCGGAGTTGCACGGCATCGAGGATCGCGACGAAGAACTGGTCATCGGCGCCGCGGTCACGCATACGGATGCCTACGCGCGCATCGAGCAGCACTTTCCGGATTTCGGCGAGATGCTGCGCCGCTTTGCCTCGACCTTGATCCGCAACTCGTCCACGGTCGGCGGCAATATCGCCAACGGCTCGCCAATCGGCGATTCCATGCCGGTGCTGATCGCGCTCGACACGACCCTGGTGCTGCGCGGCCCCGATGGCCGGCGTGAGCTGGCGCTGGAGGATTTCTTCATCGACTACGGCAAGCAGGATTTGCGCGCCGGCGAATTCGTCGAATCTGTGCGCATCCCGAAGCTCGGCAAGAATGAGCAGTTCCGCTGCTACAAGCTGTCCAAGCGCTTCGACCAGGATATTTCTTCGGTCTGCGCCGCATTCAAGATCACCCTCGATGGCGAGCACGTACTCGCCATGCGCACCGGCTTCGGCGGCATTGCGGCCATTCCGGCGCGTGCGCGCCAGACCGAGAAAATGATCATCGGGCAACCATGGACGGAGGCCACAATCACGCTGGCCGAGGCGACCCTGAAGAGCGAGTTCACGCCGCTGACGGACATGCGTGCCAGCGAAGCATATCGCCGTTTGGCGACCGGCAGACTGCTGCGCAAATTCTTCATCGAAACGAGTGAGCCCGAGGCCCTGACCCGGGTGCTCGAGGAGGAGGTTCAGCCATGAATGAACATACACCAAAATCCAATCCCAGCGTCAATGTGCCGTTTCCGCACGACAGTGCGCACAAACATGTCAACGGCGAGGCACGCTTTGGCGATGACATCCCTGAACCGCAGGGCCTGCTGCACGCGTATGCGCGACCGGCCGAGCGCACTCATGCGCGCATCATCAGCATGGATCTGGCGCCGGTGCGTGCCTTTCCTGGTGTCAAGGCGGTGGTCGCGGCCGCGGACTTGCACGCCACCAGCAATGACATCGGCACGGCCTTCCCCGGCGATCTCGTGTTTGCTGACGGCGAGGTCCAATATCATGGCCAGCCGCTGTTTGCGGTAGCAGCCGACTCGCGCGCTACGGCGCGCCGTGCGGCCATGCAGGCGAAAATCGAATATGAAGACCTGCCCGCCATTCTGACCATTGACGAAGCGCTGGCCGCGCAGGCCGAAGTGCGCCCGACCAAGGAATGGGTGCGCGGCGAGCCGGAGCGGGCGCTGGCGCATGCCACGCATCGCCTCAGCGGACGCACGTTCACCGGCGAGCAGGAGCAGTTTTACCTGGAAGGACAAGTGGCCACTGCCATTCCGCAGGAGGATGGCGATATGCTCGTGCATTGTTCCACCCAAGGGCCATCTGGCGACCAGCGCAAGATCGCCAAGGTCATGGGCGTGGCTGATCATGCCGTCACGGTGGAGAACCGGCGCATGGGCGGCGGCTTC
>DATGUT010000198.1:0-2315 GCA_035301185.1 Salinisphaeraceae bacterium | reverse complement strand
ACCACGCCCTTGGGCCGGCCGGTGGTGCCGGAGCTGTAGCACATGCCGCAGGGGTCGGTTTCCTGCTTGGCCGGGTATTCGAACCCGGCGTCGTCGGCCAGGAAATCCTCGTAATCGATCATGCCTTCCGGCACGGCTGCGCCTGTCAGCGGCACGACGATGATTTGTTCGAAATCGACCTGGTCGGCGAACTTCTCCAGCACCGGCAACAGCACGTCGTCGACGATCAGGAAGCGATCCTGGGCATCGTTGGCAATCCAGGCCATGTCGTCGGCCGGCAGGCGGATGTTGATCATGTGCAGCACACCGCCGGCCGCGGGCACGCCGAAGTAGGCTTCCAGGTGGGCATACGTGTTCCAGCCCAGCGTCGCCACCCGATCGCCTTGTTGCAGGCCGGCGTCCAGCAGTGCCTGCGCCAGGCCGCGAGCGCGGTGATACATGTCCTTGTAGGTTTCGCGGTGCAGCGACTTGTCCGGCAGGCGGGTGACGATTTCCACATCAGGGAATATTTTATGGGCGCGCTCGAGCATGTCGTCGAGCAGCATGGGGTGCCCCATCATGGTGGCTTGCATGGCATCCATGGCATCTCCTCGTGATTGTTTGCCGGTTGTTGGCTTGCACAAAGCGTTGCTGCATTGCCGTACGCAGCAACAGCGGCGCAAGCTGCAAGATATCTCCTGTTATCGTGCACGGTGCCCAGGCCGAAGGCAACAGCACAGGCGGCTATAATGGGAGCCGTCCGGGCACGGGGCGAACCGGCCATGCCGCCAAATCAGGAACGGGTATCGCAATGAGCAAGTTGTACTGGGAAGATTTTGCCGTTGGTGATGAGCGCCACTACGGTCAGCACCGGGTTGCCGAAGAGGAGATGCTTGCATTCGCCTGCAAATTCGACCCCGAGCCGCTGTATGCCGATGTCGAGGCCGCCGCGGCCGGGCCCTACGGTGGCCTGATTGCCAGTGGCTGGCAGGTGGCCGGCTGGTGCATGCGCATCATGGTCGACAACCTCCTGTTGCAGGCCGCCTCGCTGGGCTCGCCCGGGGTCGAATCCCTGCGCTGGGGCGAGCCGGTGCGCGCCGGCGACGTGCTGCATGTGCGCGGCACGGTGCTGGACAGCCGCGCTTCGCAAAGCCGCCCGCACATGGGCCTGGTGCGCTCGCGCTTCGAAGTGCTCAATCAACATGATGCGAAAGTCATGGACATGGTGTCGCTGGTCATGTTCCAGCGCCGCCCGAGCGATGCGGATGGCGCCGCGCCGGCGGGAGCACAGGCATGATTTATTTTGAAGACCTCGAGCCCGGCCAGGAACAGGAGTTCGGCCCCCTGAACGTTACCGCCGAGGCCATTGTCAGCTTTGCCGAGAAGTACGATCCGCAGCCGTTTCACTTGAGCGACGAAGGCGCGCGCGGCACGTTTTTCGGCTCCCTGGCAGCCTCCGGCTGGCATACTGCGGCCATGACCCGCAAGCTGATCACGGCCTATGCGGAAGAACCGCTGGCGAGCCTGGCGCCGGTGGGCTTTGACGATCTGCGCTGGCGCCAGCCGGTGTATCCCGGCGACGAGTTGCGGGCGCAGACCAGGGTGGAGGCCAAGGAGATGCCAGCAAACCCTGCTGCTGCCGGGGTCGTGCGTTTTGCCGTCACCACGCGCAATCAGCACGACCAGGTGGTCATGAGCATGACCAGCATCGTGCGCGTGGCCAGTCGCGACAGCACGTAGCTCGGGTGCGCGCTCAGCCCAGGTGCTGCGTCTGCAGATAGCTGCGCGAGCGCATCTCGTGCAGGCGACTGGCGGTGCGCGCGAACTCGAAGTGCAGGCGTTTGCCGGCATAGAGCGCATCCGGCTCGGCGGCGGCGGCACACAGCAGCTTGACGCGGTGGTCGTAGAGCTCGTCGATGAGATTGATGAAGCGGCGCGCGGCGTTGTTGTCCGCGTCGCCCAGCACCGGAATGCCGGACAGGAACACATGCTGGAATTCGCGCGCGATGGCGCTGTAGTCGGCGGCGGCACGCGCGCCGCGACACAACTCGTCGAAGTCGAACCAGATGCTGTTGTCGGCCTGTCGGCGCGTGCGGATTGCGCGCCCCAGCACGCACAGGGTGCCGGGTCGGGCCGGGCCGGGCTTGTCGGCGAGGCGCTCGAATTGCGTTGCCAGCGCCGCATCGCTCGCGGCATTGGCCGGCATGTGCCAGACCTTGGCGCCGGTCAATAGTTGCAGGCGATAGTCGGTGCCGTCCGCCAGCTGCATGACGCGGCAATGCTGCTTGATGCGCTTGATCGCCGGCAGGAAGCGCCTGCGCTGCAGGCCGTCGCGA
>DATGUT010000197.1:0-7616 GCA_035301185.1 Salinisphaeraceae bacterium | reverse complement strand
CTCCTGCCCCCGGACGAACTGCATCGCGCCACCTTCGGCATCGCTGCGCTGATCGACGGGCTGTGGCTGAACTGCGCCCTGAGCGGCGAAGCGGATGGCGCCCTGGCGCGCACCATCGCCCACAACTACATCACCACCCTGCTGGGGCCCGCCCCGGCGCCTATTGCAGAGCAATCCCATGGCTGACATCAATGCAATTGAGCAGCTGTATATCCACGGCGAGACAGTCGCCGCCAGTTCGGATCAGACTTTCGCCAGCATCAATCCGGCGACCGGTGAAACCCTGTGCCAGGTGCAAAGCGCGAATGCGGACGACGTCAATCGTGCCGTCACTTCCGCGCAACAGGGCTTTCGCGTCTGGGCGGGCATGACCGGCGCCGAGCGCGGACGCATCCTGAACCGGGCTGCCAACCTGCTGCGCGCGCAAGGCCGAAACACGCGCCTTGTGCAACCGGCTGCTGTTTGCCGGCGCGCGCGCCACCGGCGTCGAATATGTGCGCGGGCGCACGACGCAACAGGTGTTCGCCAAGCGCGAGGCGCTGCTCTGCGGCGGTGCCATCAATTCGCCGCAGTTGCTGCAGCTGTCCGGCATTGGTGATCCTGCACAGCTGCAGCCGCTCGACATCCCGGTGCAGGCCGCGCTGCCGGGGGTCGGGCGCAACCTGCAGGATCATGTGGAAGTCCATGTCCAGCATGCCTGCACCCAGCCGATCTCACTCTACAGCGCCATGCAGCTGCACAACCAGGCCAGAATCGGCGCCCAATGGCTGCTCGCGCAAAGCGGCCTCGGTGCCAGCAGCCACTTCGAGGCCGGCGGTTTCATCCGCTCGCGCGCCGGAGTCGAGCATCCGGACCTGCAATACCACTTCCTGCCGATTGCCATTTCCTATGATGGCAGGAGCCGCCAGGACGGCCACGGCTTTCAGGCGCATGTCGGACCCATGCGGCCGCAAAGCCGCGGCCGCGTGGCGCTGCGCTCGGCCGATCCGCGGCAAGCGCCGAGCATCCTGTTCAACTACATGCAGGCCGAGGCCGACCGGCGCGAAATGCGCGACGGCATTCGCTTGACGCGGGAGATTTTCGCACAGCCGGCATTCGATGCGTATCGTGGGCCGGAACTCGGCCCTGGCGCGGACGTGCAGACGGATGCCGAAATCGATGCCTGGGTGCGCGCCAATGTGGAAAGTGCCTACCACTCCTCCTGCACCTGCGCCATGGGCAGCGATGCGCAGGCTGTTGTGGATGGCGATGGCCGCGTGCATGGCATCGACAACCTGCGCGTCGTCGATGCCTCCATCATGCCGTCGATCGCGAGCGGCAATCTCAATGCGCCGACCATCATGCTGGCAGAAAAGCTGGCCGATGCGATTCGCGGGCGCGCGCCGGAGCCGGCGGCGGATGTCGCCGTGCACCAGATTCCCGACTGGCAGCAGACCCAGCGCGCGGGCGAGCCGCAGCGCGCCCTGGCCAAGACTTGATGCGCGCAGCGCGTGTGCGTGTATCATCACCCGTCTATTGCCCAATCTGCAGGGAGATGTTTTTGTGCACGAGCAGGGGCGCAACAGCCTGTGGCGCGATTTCACCGCTGGTACGACCGCCGTCGTGCCGGTGCTGCTCGGAGTCGTCCCTTACGCGCTGATTGCCGGTGTCATCGCCATCCAGGTGGGGCTGACCCCAGTGCAGGCAAGCGGCATGTCGCTGCTGCTGTTCGCCGGCGCCTCGCAGTTCGCGGCCATGCAGTTGATCAACAACGGCGCGCCGGCGCTGGTGATCCTGGTCACCGTGCTGTTCGTGAATCTGCGCATGGCCATGTACAGCGCCTCGATCGCGCCTCACTTCGCCACCACCCGGCAGACGACCCGCGCGCTGATCAGCTACCTGCTTACCGACCAGGCCTACATGTTCAGCCTGTACGGTTTCGAGCAGCTGGCGCCGGCGCGCTCGCGCGTGGCCTATTACCTGGGGCTGGCCCTGCCGATCTGGCTGGTGTGGCAGCTGGGCACCATGACCGGCGCCGTGCTGGGCACGGAGCTGCCCGCGGGCTGGGCGCTGGACTTCACCCTGCCGCTCATTTTCCTTGCCCTGCTGGTGCCCTCGATCCGTGACCGCGCGACATTGGCCGCGGCCATCGTCGGCGGCTGCGTCGCCGTGGCCGCGCAGCCGCTGCCCTGGAACCTGGGGCTGATCGCCGGCGCCTTGGCCGGCATTGGCGCCGGCATGCTGTGCAGCGCGCCCGCGCAGCATGCAACAGATTCATGAGCACCACGGCGCTGTGGCTGACGCTGGTCGGAGCGGCGCTGATCACTTTTCTGCTGCGCTGGAGCTTCATCGCCCTGTCGGGCGTATTGGAGCTGCCGGCGCCACTGCGCCGCGCACTGCAGTTCGTGCCGGCGGCGGTGTTGGCGGCCATCATCCTGCCGGCCGTGCTGATCAGCGACAACGAGCTGCAACTGCCGCCCGAGAACTGGCGCCTGCTTGCCGCCGCGCTCGCCGGCCTGGTCGCCTGGCGCACGCACAACATCGTCCTTACCCTGATCGTCGGCATGGCCGCATTGTGGGGGCTGACGGCCTTGCAGGTTTATTTCTGACGCAACACTGTCTCAGGCGCGGTCTGCGTCGCTGTGATCGCCGCGGATCAGGGTGCCCACGCCGGCGTCGGTGAACAGCTCCAACAGCACGGCATTGGCGACGCGGCCATCGACAATATGCGCGGCGCGCACACCGCCGGCCACGGCATCGAGCGCGCAGCGAATCTTGGGCAGCATGCCGCCGGCAATGGTGCCGTCTGCGATCAACTCATGCACCTGGCCCGGCTCGAGGCCGGTCAGCAATTGCCCTTTGGCGTCGAGCACGCCGGCCGTGTTGGTCAGCAGCATGAGCTTTTCCGCAGCCAGCACCGCGGCCATCTCGCCGGCGACGAGATCGGCATTGATGTTGTAGCTGCGCCCGTCGGCGCCAACCCCGATCGGCGCGATCACGGGAATGAAGTCGTCCAGCTTCAGGCGTCGCACGATGGCCGGATCGATGTGCGCGACCTCGCCGACGAAACCAAGATCGGCATCCGCCTGTTCGGCCTGCAGCTTGCGCGCCGTGATCAGGCCGCCGTCCTTGCCGGTCAAGCCTACCGCGCGTCCGCCGTGGCGGTTGATGAGGTTGACGATCTCCTTGTTGACCAGGCCACCGAGCACCATTTCCACCACGTCCATGGTTTCGTTGTCGGTGACGCGCATGCCGCGCACGAACCGTGTTTTCTTGCCCAGCCGCGTGAGCAGCTCGCCAATCTGCGGGCCGCCGCCGTGCACCACCACCGGATTGAAGCCGACCAGTTTCATGAGCGCGATGTCGCGTGCAAAACCGGACTTGAGCGCCGCGTCGGTCATCGCATTGCCGCCGTACTTGATGACCACGGTGGCACCACGGAAACGGCGGATGTAGGGCAGCGCCTCGGTCAGTACATGGGCGACATGCTTGGCCTGTTGTGCGTCCAGCGACATGTCAGCTGCCGGTCGAGCCGAAGCCGCCAACACCACGGCCGCTGGCATGAAATTCGCTCACAATTTCGAGCTCTGCGGCCACCACCGGCACGAGGATGAACTGGGCGATGCGCTCACCCGGCGTGATGGTGAATGACTCGCTGCCGCGATTCCAGCACGATACCATGAGCGGGCCCTGGTAGTCGGAGTCGATCAGGCCGACCAGATTGCCAAGCACGATGCCCTGCTTGTGGCCGAGGCCCGAGCGCGGCAGCAACATGCCGGCGAGATTGGGATCGGCGATATACACCGCCAGCCCGGTCGGCAGCAATTCGCAAGCACCGGGCGCGAGCTGCAGCGGCGCCGCCAGCATGGCGCGCAGGTCGATGCCGGCGGAGCCGTCGGTGGCGCGCCGGGGCAGCTCGAACTCGCGGCCCAGGCGCTCATCCAGCACCTTGACCTGCAAGGCATGGGGCATGGTTTGCATCACTGTTGCTGTCCTTATCTTGGTTCTAGGTTGGGCCGATTTGCTCCGCCACGAGCGTCACCAGCCTGGCCGCCAATTCGGCCTTGCTGGCCTGCGCCAGATGCGTCTCGCCGCCATCCCAGCAGACGAACAGGGCATTGTCGTCGCGGCCAAAGGCCTGCTCCGGGCCAACGATATTGCCGGCGATCATGTGCATGCCCTTGCGCTTGCGCTTGGCGCGGGCGGCATTCTCCAAATCGCTGGTCTCGGCGGCGAAGCCGAGCGTGAACACATGCGGATATTGGCGCGCCACATCAGCGATGATGTCGCGCGTGCGGGTCAACGTCAGCGTCATGTCGCCCGTGTTCTTCTTGATCTTCTCTTCCGCCACGCTCGCCGGGCGATAATCGGCCACGGCCGCGGCGCCAATGAAGACATCGGCATTGGCAATGGCGGCCATGACCGCGGCATGCATGTCGGCCGCGCTTTCCATGTCGACGCGCTCGAGACCAATGGGAGTGGGCAGCGTGCTCGGACCGCTGATCAGCGTCACGTCTGCACCAGCACGGGCGCAGGCCTCGGCCAGCGCAAAGCCCATGCGCCCGGAGGAGCGATTGCTCAAGAAACGCACCGGATCGAGCGATTCGCGGCTGGGGCCAGCCGTCACCACCACTTGCCGCCCGGCGAGCGCGTCACCTGTGTTGGGCGCAGCCGCGGTGCCCGCAACATGGGCCGCAAGCTCGCTGACCAGCTGCTCGGGCTCGACCATCCGCCCGGGCCCGCTCTCACGCTCCGCCAGTTCGCCGCTGGCCGGGCCGATGAAGCGCACGTCGCGCGCTTGCAGGCATGCGACGTTGGCCTGGGTCGCCGCATGTGCCCACATGACATGGTTCATGGCCGGCGCCGCCACGATCGGCGCGCGCGTCGCCAGGCACAGCGTGCTCAGCAAGTCATCGGCACGGCCCTGCGCCAGGCGCGCCAGCACGTCGGCGGAGGCCGGCGCGATGACGATCAGATCGGCCCAGCGCGCAAGCTCGATATGGCCCATGCCAAGTTCTGCGGCCTCGTCCCACAAGGTGGTGCGCACCGCGCGCCCGGACAAGGCCTGCAGCGTCAGCGGCGTCACGAAGCGCGTCGCCGATGCGGTCATGACCACTTGCACTTCGGCTCCCGCTTCCACCAGCCGGCGGGTGAGCACGGCGCCCTTGTAGGCGGCAATGCTGCCGCTGATGCCCAGCACGATTCTCTTGTCGGCAAGCTCGCTCATGGCGCGCATTGTACCGCGCGCTTGCTTACTGCGCTGCGAGCGGCGATTATCCATGTCAGCCAAAACAACAAGGGGGAACCATGGCAATTTCCGACTGGCCGGCGGATGCACGTCCGCGCGAGAAGCTGCTGGCGCGCGGCGCCGCCGCCCTGAGCGATGCCGAGTTGCTGGCCATTTTCCTGCGCGTCGGTGTGGCCGGGATGAGCGCGGTGGACGTCGCGCGCACCATGCTCGACGAATACGGCAGCCTGGCCAAGCTGCTGTCGGCCGATTTCGAGCGCTTCTGCCAAACCAAAGGCATGGGCCCGGCCAAGTATGCGCAGCTGCAGGCGGTGCTGGAAATGGCGCGCCGTCATACGGAAGAAGAGCTTCAGGTAAGCGATGCGCTCACCAGTCCCGATGCGACCCGGCGCTATCTGCAACTGCGCCTGGCGCGCAGCCCGCACGAGATTTTCGCCTGCCTGTTCCTGGACAACCGCCATCGCGTGCTCGCCTACGAAGAGATGTTTCGCGGCACCATCGACGGCGCCAGCGTCTATCCGCGTGAAGTGGTCAAGGCCGCCCTGCGCCATAATGCCGCGGCGGTGATTTTCGCGCACAATCATCCATCCGGTGTGGCGGAACCCAGCGCCGCCGATCGCAGCATCACCAAGCGCCTGGTCGAAGCGCTGGGGCTGGTGGATATCCGGGTGTTGGATCATTTCATCCTGGCGCACGAGAAGACCACTTCGTTTGCCGAGCGCGGATTGCTCTGAGCAGCGATTAGTTTGCGCCACGCGCGACTACAGCGGGTGCACAGCTTAAAAGACAGGTGCGCGAGCCATTTTGCCATTGCGAAAAAGATCGAATAATGCTTTAATAACCTGCTTCATGACGAGAACATCGCCCTTGTCGACAAGCGAGCGACAAGCGCTGCCAGAGGTTAATCATGTCCCAAGTCTGCCAGGTTACCGGGAAACGGCCGATTACCGGCTATAACGTGTCCCACGCCAACAACAAGACCAAGCGTCGCTTCGTGCCCAACCTGCAACGGCACCGGTTCTGGGTCGAATCCGAACAGCGCTACGTGCGGCTGCGCGTGTCCGCCAAGGGCATTCGCATCGTCGATCGCAAAGGCATAGACAACGTGCTGCGCGAACTTCGCGCACGCGGGGAGAAAGTCTGATGAGAGAAAAGATTCGCATGGTTTCGACTGCCGACACCGGCTTCTTCTACACCACCTTCAAGAACAAGCGCAACACGCCGGACAAGCTGGAAATGCGCAAGTATGATCCGAAGGCACGCAAGCACGTGCTGTTCAAGGAAGCCAAGATCAAATAGCAGGCACCATTGCCGCCTGGCAATATGCACGACACGAGAAGCCGGCCCCGTGCCGGCTTTTTTTGCGCCTGTCTTGACCAGCCCCATTTGACCCGCTGGCGCAGCTTGTTGCGCTGGCGCATGATAACTCTCTACGTTATGGCTACTTACGCAATCGGCGACCTGCATGGCAACCTCGAGGCGCTCAAACGCCTGCTGGACACGATCGACTTCGATGCCGGCCGCGATCGACTCTGGTTTGTCGGCGATCTGGTCAATCGCGGCCCGGATTCGCTGGGCTGCCTGCGCTTTGTGCGCGCGCTGGGTGACTGTGCCGTTTGCGTCCTCGGCAATCACGATCTGGCGCTGCTGGTGTGGGCGCATCGACCGCGCGCGGCCGAGCGCATTAATACTGACTTGGCGCCGATCCTGGCGGCGACCGACGGGCCGGAACTGCTGCACTGGCTGCGCCACCGGCCGCTGCTGCACCAGGATTCCCGGCTCGACTGGGTCATGGTGCATGCAGGCATTCCCGCCGAGTGGACTCTCAGCGAGGCGCAGGCGCACGCGCATGAAGTGGAAACCGCACTGCGCGGGCCGCAGCACGAGCATTTTCTGAGCCGCATGTTTGGTGACGAGCCGGCGCTGTGGGAGACTACGCTGACCGGCATGGAGCGGCTGCGCTACATTACCAATGCCCTGACTCGCCAGCGCTTCGTCTATCCCGACCAGCGCCTCGACATGGCACACAAGGCGACGCTCGCCGCTGCGCCCGCATCCCTGCAGCCTTGGTTCACCCTGCCGGGGCGGCACAGTGCCGACCAGCGCATCGTCTTCGGCCACTGGGCGGCGTTGTCGCCAATTGCCTGGCCGGAGCATCGGGTTTGGTGCATTGACACCGGCGCCGCTTGGGGCGGGCAGCTGACGGCGCTCAGACTCGATGCCGATGCGGCAATCATTTCCGTGCCCGGCTAGAGCCTTTTTCGCATTTCCCGATCCGCACAGCAGCGGCCATTTTGCTGCAAGACAAGGCGCGACGAGCGCCTTGTAGCAGCGCTGCATAAGCAAGCGGTAATGCCGTATTGCGCCAAAATGGCCTCGCCCCGAGGGT